>NZ_JBEOVG010000049.1:0-65549 GCF_040295345.1 Actinosynnema sp. NPDC002837 | reverse complement strand
ACCGGCCACCCCCGTGGCCGGTGCGGCGACGAGCCCCAACGCCAGGACGGCGGCTCCCAGGGCTTTACCGCGCTTTCGTGGTCTGAACACACGTACCTCCCGGATTCGGCGCGCGCGAGGATCGCGCGGTCCGGGGGCGTCGCAGACCCGCGGTGGCGGTGGAACCGGAAGGTGACGAAGCCCCCGACGCCTCGACGCTAGCCACCCGTCACGGTGCGGTCAGCGTCTTTTGGAAGGGTGTTCGGCCACCCGAATGCACTACCGGCGGCTCGTGCGCGGTCACCAGGAGAGGTCGCCGGACTCCACCCGCGCGGTGAACGCGTCGGCGTCCGGCGCCACCGGCACGGCGTCCGACCTGGCCCCCAGCAGCGACACGGGAGCGGGGTCCGCGGTCAGGTCGAACGCGAGCCGTCCCCGTGCGCCGTCGTCGCCGATGACCGCCGCGCCCGCGTGCTCGGTGGCCGCCAGCGTCTCGCTTGGCGGGTAGAGGGTGACGAACGTGTCGCCACGCCACCCACTTCGGAACCACGACTCGCCCTGGAGGTAGCGCCGCCACGCGGCCGGCAGCGGACGTCCCAGCGCGGCCTCGGCGCGGTCGAACTCCTCGTCCGCCACCGGGCCCCGGTACTCGGCCTCGCACACGATCTCGCCGACGACGTTGGCGTTGAACTCCTCCAGGTCCTCGGCGGGCACCCAGTGCTCCAGCACGTCACGCCCGCCGGCCTGCTGCACGGGGTACCGGTCGAGGAAGTCGCGCCGCACGCGGAACCGCGTGACGAAACCGACGCCCTCGGCGGGCACGTTCCACTCGCGCGCGATCTTGGTGGCGTACCAGCGGTTCGCCACCGGGTAGAAGATCGGCTGGTCGGGCAGCCGCGGCGGCCACGCCCGCCACCCCGCCGCCGCGACGAGGTCCAGCTCGGCACGTCCGGTCGGTCGCCACAGGTCCACCATGTCCATGGCGCAGAGAGTAGGTGGGCCTCCCCGCGGCACCACCGGATTTTCGGCGAGCCGCGGTTCAGCCCACCTCCGCGTTCACCGGCATGCCGGTGACGGGCCGCCCCGTGGCGGACGCGATCGCCGCCGCGGCGGGCGGGAAGGCCAGTTCGCCCAGGCCGCCGATGGGCGCGTCCGACCGCACGAGCACCACGTCGACGTCCGGCGCCTGGTCGATGCGCGCCCACGCGTAGTCGCGGAACGACGACTGCACGACCCGCCCGTCCCGCACGGTGATCTGCGCGCCCGACACCGTGGACAACGCGTCCATCACGCCGCCCTCGACCTGCGCGCGCACCCCGGACGGGTGCAGCACCGGGCCCACGTCGACGGCCGCGGTGACGCGGCGGACCTTGCCCTCGGCGGCGTCGGCGATCACCGCGATCACCGAGCCGTAGTCGTCGTGGCACGCGACTCCCCGGGTGGAGCCCGGTCGGACGGCGCCCGCGCGGGCCGCCGCCGCGTCCAGCGCCCGTCGCAGCCGCGAGTCGGCGGGCAGCAGCCGGCGTCGCAGGTCGACCTGGTCGAGCCCGGCGCGGTGGCCGAGTTCGCTCAGGAAGTTCTCCTCGGCGTACTGGAAGTGCCCGGCGTAGACCGCGCGCCAGAACCCGGTGCGCAGCGGCGCTTCCCGCAGGGCCACGTCCACCCGGCCGGGCACCGAGTACGGGAAGTGGTCGCCGCTGGCCTTGACGATGGCGGGGTTGTTGAAGAACGGCAGGACGGTCAGCGGCCAGGTCGCGATGCCGTGCGCCCGCCACGTCGGCACGCCCGACGCGTCGAGGACCGCGGACAGTCGGTGCACCGACATCGGTCGGTACGAGTCGTGCCGCATGTCGTCGTCACGGGTCCACAGCACGCTCACCGGCGCGCCCGCCACCCGTGAGCAGGCGACGGCCTCCAGCACCGGGTCGGACTCGATGCGCCGGCCGAACGCGCCGCCGCTCAACGTGGGCTCGACCCGCACGGTCGCCGGGTCGAGCCCGAGCTGACCGGCCAGGGCCTGCCGCAACGAGCCCGGGTCCTGCGTCGGCGTCCACACGGTGAGGCCGGTGTCGGTGAGGTGCGCGGTGGCGTTCATCGGTTCCATCGGCGCGTGCGCCAGCAGCGGCAGCTTGTAGGTGGCCTCGAACGCCACCGGGCCCGGCGCGGTCGGCACGGCGGGCAGCGCGGCCTCCAGGTCCGCGAGCCACTGCCTGCTGTCCGCGGTCGGCGTGCCGCCGCGCCACGTCACGCGCAGCGCCTCCCGCCCGCGCAGCGCCTCGGGCATCGACCGGGCGATCACCGCGACCCCGCCCTGGCCGGACGTCGCCGGGTCCAGCGCCGTCACCGCGACCACGCCCGGCACCGCTCGGGCCGCGCTGTCGTCCACCGCGTCGACCAGCGCGCCGATCCACTGCGGCCGGAGCACGACGGCGACCAGCGCGCCCGGTGGCCGGGTGTCGATGCCGTACCGGGCCCGGCCGGTCACGATCGCCTTCGCGTCCACCCCGCCGGCCCGCGTGCGGCCGAGCAGGCGCCACCGCTGCGGCGGCGTCGTCGTCACGGGCACGGTCGCCGGGTCCAACGCCGCCGCGTCCCGCACCAGGCTCCCGTACCGCAGCACGCGCCGCCCGTGGTGGACCGCGCCGTCCCGGGCGGCGCACTCCTCGACCGGCACACCCCACCGTTGCGCGGCGGCCGCGACCAGCAGGCAACGTGCGGTCGCGGCGGCACGGCGCATCGGCTCGTAGAGCTGCCGGGCGGAGAAGGAGTTGCCGACGCCCTGCGAGCCGAACCGGGCCGTGTCGCCGTGCGCCTGCTCCAGCCGGACGTCGTCCAGGCCGACCGCCAGCTCCTCGGCGACCAGCAGGGCGACCACGGTGCGCACGCCCTGCCCGGAGTCGGGCTTGGGCGCGGTCGCGGTGATCCGGCCGCGGTCGTCCAACCGGACGAAGACGTTGGGCGCGAACTCCTCGACCGCCTCGGCCGGACCGGGCAGCGCGACCGGGACGGAGACGACCAGCACGCCACCCAGGAACGTGCGCCGGCTGATCTTCATCGCTCATCCCCGGTGGTCGGTCGCTGCTGCTCCGAAGCCAGTCGGGCGGCACGTCGGACGGCCGCCCGCACCCGCGTGTAGGTGCCGCAGCGGCACACGTTGTCGCGCAGGGCGGCGTCGATCTCGGCGTCGTCCGGGTCGGGGTTGGCGGCCAGCAGCGCGACCGTCGACATGATCTGGCCGGCCTGGCAGTAGCCGCACTGCGCGACGTTCAGCTCCAGCCACGCCCGCTGCACCGGGTGGTCGCCGTCCTCCGACAGGCCTTCGATGGTGGTGACGCGCTTGCCCTGCGCCTCGCTGACGGGCGTGATGCAGGGCCGTGCCGCCTGACCGTCCACAAGGGACGTGCAGGCGCCGCACGCACCGACCCCGCAGCCGTACTTGGGTCCGAGCACGCCCAGCTGTTCCCGCAACGCCCACAACAGCGGCGTCTGCCCGGGAACGTCCACTTCCCGCCGCTCGCCGTTGACGTGCAACCGGTATCGCCCCACCAGGACACCCCTTCACGTTCGGCTCGACCCCATCGTGGTGGCGCGCGGACCAGCAGGCAATCAATCGTTCAGCCGACTGAGCATCGCTCGGGTACGGCCGACAGGCGGTTGCGCGCCGGTGCGAGGGGTGCTGCGGGCGGGCCGATCGCCGAGCGGGCCGGGGGCGGAGGGCCGGCCCGCCCGGCGCGGGGTCACCGGCTGATGGTGGCCTGCGGACCGGCGTAGGTGCGCACCAGGTTCGGCACGTCCCCGGCCGCGTCGAGGGTGTAGGGGTAGAACGACCGCGGGTCGAAGGCGGAGCCGCCGGTCTCCCGCTGACCCGTCGAGTTGACCACGATGCTGCCGGACTGGCGCAGCTGGGCGGCGTCGTCGCGGTAGTACGGGTCCTTCACCGAGTCGTAGTAGGAGTTCTCGATGACCATCTTCGTGCTGCCGCGGGCGTAGTTGCCGTAGCCGGTGATGTTCTGCAGGTAGTTGTTGTAGAGGTGGGCGTTGGCCACGTTGTCGGTGCTGGGGTTGCGCGAGTTGTTGTTGTGCATCCAGTTGTGGTGGATGGTCATGCGCGCGGTGACGTTGGTCGTCCAGCCGATGCCGAAGGCCTTGTTGTTCTCGCCGAGGCGGTTCCACGACACCGTCACGTTGGTGCTGTCCTTGCGCAGGTCCACGAGGCCGTCGTTCATGCGCAGGATGGTGTTGTGGTCGATCCAGACGTTGCGGGAGGCGTCGACCTGGATGCCGTCGTAGTCGTACCCGTCGTCACCCGGGTCGTCGTCGCTCATCCGGGTGTCGCGGATGGTCAGGTTCCGGATGATCACGTTGGACACGCCGTTGAGGTTGAACCCGCCGTTCACGATCTGGCCGGCCGTGCCGACGCCGATGATCGTCTTGTTGGCGGCGACCTTGATCTCGGTGCCGTACGGGGCCACGGTGATCGCCCGGTCGACCCGGATGGTGTGGGCGGTGCTCGACCCGGCGTACCGCACCAGGTCGGCGTAGTTCGTCGCGGTCACCGTCTGGCCGCCCGCGCCGCCGGTGGTCCCGGCGGCGAACCCGTCGGCGGTGTCGGACCAGGACCGGCCGCCCACCGGGGTGAAGAGCCATTGCTTGTTGCTGTTGGCGGTGCAGGTTTCCTGGACGATGGCGATGCCGTTGTCCTGGGCGGCGTCTTTGTTGGCGAGGCAGAGCCCGGTTTGGGCGTTGATGATCTGGTAGGTGCCGGTGCCGGAGGGGGTGAGGCGCCATTTCTGCATCTGGCCGTCCCAGCAGGTGTATTGCTGGGCTTGGAGGAACAGGGTGGCTTCGCCGTGGGGGATGTCGAGGCATTTCCCGCTGGCGACGTTGGTCATGGTGAACAGGCCGGACCCGGCGTCGCGGAGGGTCCATTGCTGCATGGTGCCGTTGGAGCAGGTCCACTGCTGGACCTTGAGTTCGTCGACGGGTTCGCCGTAGGGCGCGTCGAGGCACTTGCCGCTGTTCTTCACCGCGACGGTGTAGGTGGTGTTCGCGCCCGGCACGGCGGCCTGGGCGGACGATCCGCCCACGACGACCGCGCCCGCCACCGCGACCGAGGCCGCGAGCAGCGCGAGGATCTTCTTGCGCATCGGTAGTCCTTCTGTGGGGAACGGAGGGGTGGTGGTCGACGTCAGCTCACGGGGTTCCAGCCGTCGCTGCCCGCGAGGTACTTCTGCGGGGTGTACTCGGCCGCCTGGGCGTCCGACAGCTGCGGCCGGTTGCTGTTGACCCCCGAGCCCGAGCCGGTGTTGCGGTATTCGAGGAACCGCGCGTTCTTCCACGAGTTGCCGGACATGTCGGTCCACGGCTGCGCCGTCTTCACGGTCGCGTTCAGGGTCGACTCCCGGTACAGCACCTGCGCGTCCGGGCGCCACGGGCGGCCCAGCTGCGTGACGTTGTTCGCCGTGCCGGTGACGGTCGACCGGTAGAACAGGAAGCCGTACTTCTTCGCCGCCGGGGTGCTGGCCGCGGTGATCGGCCCGCCGCTGGTGCGCTTCTCGTGCGCGGTGGTGCGGTGGAAGACCATGGTGCCGCCGCCGAAGATGAAGTCGACGGTGCCCTCGACGTAGGAGTCCGCCATGTAGGCGCGGGTGTTGTCGTTGACCAGGAAGGTGTCCTGGTCGCCGAGCAGCCGGACGTTCTTGAACACCGCGCGGTCGGCGTTGAGGTGCAGCGCCACCGCCTGGTGCCCGCTCGACGTCGAGTTCTCGTCGAAGTCGTTCGAGATCGTCAGGTTGTGCGCCTCGAAGCCCTTGCCTTGCACGAACACACTGGCGCTGTTGAACGTTCCGTGCGTGTAGGCGCTGTTGTTGAACACCAGCACGGTCTGCGACGGCGACGAGCCCAGGCCCTGGAACGTGATGTTGGTCTTGGTCGAGGGCACCGTCACGACCTGGCGGTACGTGCCCGCCTTGATGGTGATCACGGTCCGGGCGGAGCTGTTGGTCGGCGCGGCGTTGACCGCCTCCTGCACCGTCCGGTACCGGCCCGTGCCGTCCGCGGCCACGGTCGGCTGCGCGGTCGAGCCGACCGGGGTGAAGAGCCATTGCTTGTTGCTGTTGGCGGTGCAGGTTTCCTGGACGATGGCGATGCCGTTGTCCTGGGCGGCGTCTTTGTTGGCGAGGCAGAGTCCGGTTTGGGCGTTGATGATCTGGTAGGTGCCGGTGCCGGAGGGGGTGAGGCGCCATTTCTGCATCTGGCCGTCCCAGCAGGTGTATTGCTGGGCTTGGAGGAACAGGGTGGCTTCGCCGTGGGGGATGTCGAGGCACTTGCCGCTGGCGACGTTGGTCATGGTGAACAGGCCGGACCCGGCGTCGCGGAGGGTCCATTGCTGCATGGTGCCGTTGGAGCAGGTCCACTGCTGGACTTTGAGTTCGTCGACGGGTTCGCCGTAGGGCGCGTCGAGGCACTTGCCGCTGTTCTTCACCGCGACCGTGTAGGTGGTGTTGGCCACGGGGGTGGCCGCGGTGGCGGAGGGCGACGTCAGGACCGTCGCGCCGAGGGCCAACGCCAGCACGGCGACCACCGGCGACCACACCGGCCACCACGTCCGCCGAACGCCGTCGGCTCCTTCACTTCTGCTGCCCTGCACAGGGGGTTCCTTCCTCGGACCGGCATCGATGACGGTGAGGCCCCGTCCCGACCGGGGACGAGGCTCCGGTGCACAGACACAGCGGCTTGTTAGCGATAACAGAAGCGGGCCGGGTTCACTCGTTCGGACGAGCGGCACGGGCCGGGGCGTCGAACGGTTCGACAATCTTTACAACGTTTCACCACCTGTGCGAGCCTCTTGCGCCCGCGTCGCGCGCGCAGCGTGCGGCCGGTCGAGGGGAGGCCACGAGTGCGCACGACGGTCGACGCCGAGGTGGTCGCGGCGGCCAGGTCCGGTGACCGGCGCGCGCTGGACGACCTGCTCGCGGCCTACCTGCCCCTGGTCGCCAACGTGGTCCACCGCGCGCTGCCCGGCGACCCGGAGGCGGACGACGTGGTGCAGGAGACGATGCTGCGGGTGGTGCGGGGCCTGCCCGCGCTCGACGACCCGGAGCGGTTCCGCGCGTGGGTCGTCACCACCGCCATCCGGCAGGTCCGCAACCACGCCCGGGGCCGCCGTGCCGCGCTCGCGCGCCGACTGCCGCTCGACGGCCTCGCGGACCCCTCCGACCTCGGCGCGCGGGTCGCCGACGACGCGGTCGACCGGGTGATGGCGCAGCAGGAGCGGCGGGACATGCTCGCCGCGACCCGGTGGCTCGAGCCGGACGAGCAACGCGTGCTGGCGCTGTGGTGGCAGGAGGTCAACGGGGAGCTGACCAGGGCCGAGGTGGCCGAGGCGCTGTCGGTCAGCCCCGCGCACGCCGCGGTGCGGGTGCGGCGCGTGAAGGAACGGCTGCTGACCGCCCGCACCGTGCTGCGCGCGTGGCGGGCCACGCCGCGGTGCCCCGGCTTGGCCGACACCGGCCGGGGCTGGGCCGGCGTCCCCGAGCGGCGGTGGCTCAAGCGCCTGGCCCGCCACGTGCGCGGCTGCGCCGTGTGCGCGGCGGTCGGCGTCCCGCGGACCTCGTCCGACCAGCTGGCGCTGGGCATCGGCCTGCTGGCGGTGCCGTCGGTGCTGCCGCACGTGCCCGCGCACGCCGGCGTGGTCGAGGCGGTGCGGCGGTTCTTCGACCTGGTGTGGACGAAACCGGTCCTGGCCGCCGTGCCCATCGTCGGCGGCACGGCCGTGGCGTTGACGGTGTGGGTCACGCCGACGCCGCCGGACGAGCGGCGCGAGGAGATCGCCCTGCCCACCCTCTCGACCACGGCGGCCGCGACGACCGGGCCGGCCACCGCGACCACGACGTCGGCGGTGGTCACGGACGTCCCGGTGGCGCTCTACGTCGCACCGGGCGGCAGCGACGCCGGCGCGGGCACCGAGGCCGAGCCGTTCGCCTCGCTGGGCCACGCGGTGTCCGTGGTGCGGCCCGGTCAGACGATCTACCTGCGCGGCGGCACGCACCGCCCGGCCTCCCCGGTGGAGATCACCACCAGCGGCACGCCCGACCAGCCCATCACGCTGATGAGCGCGGCGGGGGAGCACGCCGTCCTGGACGGCGGTTTGGTGCGCGGCGGCGGGCCGTTCGTCACGCAGCAAGCCGCGCACTGGGTCGTGCGGGGGCTGGAGATCACCGGCGCGCCGGGCGTCGCGTACTCGTGCCGGTCGTGCCGCGCCACGGTGTTCCAGGGCCTGTCGGTGCACGGCAACCTCGGCTCCGGGCTGCACCTGCACGGACCCGGCACCGCCGACAACCAGGTGCTCGACAGCGACTTCCACGACAACCACGACCCGGCGGGCCGTGACGCGGACGGGCTGGTCCTCGGTCCCGGTTCGGGCGCGGGCAACGTGGTGCGCGGCTGCCGGACGTTCCACAACGTCGACGACGGGCTGGTGGTCGACGGCTTCACCGACCCGGTCACCGTGGACTCGACCTGGTCCTGGGGCAACGGCGTCAACCGCTGGTCCCTGCCCTCGGTCGGCGGCTCGGGCCGCGGCTTCGACCTCGGCGAGCTGGGCGCGCACGTGGTCACCCGCAGCGCCGCGTGGAAGAACAACGGCGACGGCTTCGCGGCCGGCGGCTCGACGCCCAAGGCGTTCACCGGCAACAGCGCCCTGCGCAACGCCGGCGACGGCTTCGCCCTGGGCTCCTCGGACTCCGCGGTGCGCCGCAACTTCTCCTTCGGCAACCGCGAGCAGGTCGTCCCCGCCCGCCGGGTCCCCGCCGACGGCAACACCTGGGACCTACCCGACTGGGGCACCCACGTGCTGCGCAGCCTGGACGCGACCACCGCCGAAGGCCCCCGGGCCCCGGACGGTTCCCTGCCGCCCACCGACTACCTCGTCAACACCAAGGACCCGTCCGTGGGCGCCCCGATGACGACCGGGCGCTGACCGGCGGCGGGCGCCGCGGTGAACAGTTGCCGAAGGGCCTTCGGGATCCCGGTGCGCGGTCCGCACAATCCCGCTGTGATCCCACGACGCACCGCGCGCTCGCGCGCCGCACTGCTCGCCTGCCTGGTGGCCATCGGCCTGCTGTCACCCGGGGTGGCCGAGGCCGACGGGCCGGGCGCGCGCCCGCCCTACTCCTTGCTGCACATGAATGTCTGCTCCAGCGGGTACGCCGGCTGCTACGCCAGGACCGAGTACCCGAAGATCGTGGCCGAGGTGGTCGCCCGCATCGAGGCCAACGACGTCAACGCGGTCACCCTCAACGAGGCGTGCAGCGGTGACGTGGCCGAGATCGCCGCGCGCACCGGTTACCACCACCGCTTCGCGACGGTGATCTACCGCGGCGCCCCGCTGGCCTGCAAGTCGCCGGAGGGCCGGGGCGTGTTCGGCAACGCCGTGCTGACCAAGGAGGCGATCCACGCCGCCGAGGACGCGCCGTTCTCGGTGTTCAACGGGGTTGAGCAACGGCGCTGGCTGTGCGTGACGACCGCCCGCCGCGTGGACGTGTGCACCACCCACCTGTCCACCGGCGGCGAGGCGCCCGGCACCCCCAACGCGGTCCAGTGCGCCGAGCTGACCGGGGTGCTCGCCTCCCGCGGGCGGCCGACCCTCTTCGCCGGCGACGTCAACCGGCGTGCCTCCTGCGCGCCGCGGGGTCACTGGACGCTGACCGACGCCGCCGCCACGCAGGCGCCCGGCATCCAGCACGCCTACGGCACCCTCGCCGCGCCCGTGCTGGAGATCGAGCCGACCACGCACACCGACCACGACGCGCTCGTCGTGCGCGCCGGCCTGCGCCCCTGACACGTCCGCCGACAGGCTTCCGCGCGGCCCGACCGCGGGTGGGTGATCGGCACCCGGTGGACCACTTCTTGTGAAACGTTTCATCCCTGTGTCACAGTCGTGGTCCGCCGTCGTCACCGACAACCGATCCCCGAGGTCTTCAATGAGGAAGGCACCACTCGCGGCGGCCATCGTGCTGGCCGCGTCCCTGGTCCAGCCCGGCGTGGCGCAGGCCGCGCCGGGCGTCACCCTGCTGTCCGACACGCTGCTCGACCAGTCGGCGCTGTACTTCGTGTCCTACGACGGCCTGGTCAACAACAACGCGTTCCAGGACGCGCTGGTCACCTACAACGGCCACCAGTACGCGGCCTGGTACACCTCCACGCGCAACGCCGTGATCGCGCGGCGGGCGTTGGGCGGCAGTTGGGAGAAGGCGGTGCTGCCGCACCGGCTGAGCGCCGACGACTCGCACAACGTGATCTCGCTGGGCATCTCGCCCCAGGACGGCACGCTGCACGTCGCGATGGACACCCACGACACGCGGCTGTACTACTCGAAGTCGGTCGCCGGGCTCGCCTCGCAGCCCGGTTCGCACGCCTGGTCGCCGTCGGTGTTCGGCGCCGTGCAGCGGACCCTGGGCGGGGTGGAGCTCGGCAACATGACGTACCCGCAGTTCGTCGTCACGCCCGAGGGCGCGTTGCAGTTCAGCTTCCGCACCGGCAGGTCGGGCAACGGCGTGAACGAGCTGGCCGAGTACACCGGCGGCGCGTGGCGGCGGCTGGGCGGGTGGTCGTCGGCCACCGGCAACTACCAGGGGCCGAACGGTGTCGTGTCCACGACCCGCAACATGTACCTGCACGGCCTGACCTACGACCGGCGCGGTCGGCTGCACGCGGCGTTCACCTGGCGCGAGGGCAACTCGGGCGTGCTGTGCAGCCCGGGCGGCCTGACCAACCACGACACCGGTTACGTCTACAGCGACGACCGCGGTCGGACCTGGCGCAACGGGGCGGGCGCGGTCGTCGGCACGACGGGCGGCACGCGGGTGTCGGTGACCTCGCCGGGCCTGGTCGCGGACCCGTTGGACCCGAACCACGGCCTGATGAACCAGGAGGGCCAGAACGCGGACTCGGCGGGCACGCCCCACGTGGTGATCAGCTACGTGCCTGGCCGGTTCACGCAGTGCGTCTCGAACTACTCGCAGCAGCGCACCCAGTACGGGCGGACGTTCCACGTGGTGCGCAACTCGAACGGCACGTGGACCAAGCGCGAGGTGCCGGTGGCGCCGGGCAGCACCCAGAGGACGAAGCTCGTCTTCGACCGCGCCGACAACGCCTACCTGGTGATGCCGCGCGGCCGGATCGTGTCGGCGAGCAAGGCCAGTGGGTGGACCGACTGGACCCTGGTCTTCGACCGGTCGTCGATGAACGCGTTCGGCGAGGTCAACGTCGACACGTCCAGGCTGGCCGCGGACGGCGTGCTGTCGGTGCAGTACCAACAGCGCTCCAGCGGCACCACGCCGTCGCCGATCCGGGTCGCCGACTTCCGCCTGGGCTGAGGTTCGGTCAGGGGTCCTCGGCCAGAGGGCCCCTGAGCCGGGTCGGTCGGGTGACCCGGCGCGACGCGGGAGCCGATCGGGAACGTCCGGTCACCGCGACGGCCCGCGGCTCGGGCGTTCGTCGGACCAGGCGTTCGTCGAACCGGTCGCCGCGCACGGCGGTCGGCCGCGGCTCTCGTGCACCCGTTCGTCGCGGTGCGTCGGCGTGACCCGTCCCACCGGGACGGCGACCGGCTCGACCCGCTCAGTACCCGACGTACCCGGTGCCGGCGTTGATGCCGACGAGCCCGGGGTGGCGGGCGAAGCCGCCGTAGCGCGCGTAGGTGTAGCGGACGCCCGCGATGATGTTGTCGACCGGCGCGTAGATGTCGTCGTACCCGGCCAGCTTGTAGGACTGGAACGTCGGGTCGATGCACTGCATCAGGCCCTTGGAGGGTGTGCCGCGGGCGGCGTTGGAGTCCCAGGTGTTGACGGCGTTCGGGTTGCCGTTGGACTCCTTGATGATGATCGTGTAGATCTCGTCGACGCTGCTCTCGTCGATCGCGGTGCCGTTGGCGGCCAGGACGGCGATCGCCTCGCGGATCCAGCCCTCGACCTGGCGCTGCTTCGGCGGCTTGCGCGCCTCCTCGGCCTCGCGGGCTTCGCGCGCCGCCTGCTCCTCGGCCGCCTTGCGGGCCGTGTAGCCGTCCTGCGCGATGCCGCTGGCCTGGTTGAACGTGTGCAGCGCGGCCAGTTGCTCCTGGCGGATGATCCGGGCGGTCTCCGAGCCGAGGTCCACGGCGTGCACCGTGTCGACCTTGCCGGTGCGCACCGTCTCGTCCGGCACGCCGCCGAGGTCCGCGCCACCGGCCACCGGGCTGAACGTCCCGGTCATCGCGTGCGCCGCCGCTCCGGCGCCGGAGACGATGCCGACGGCCACCGCGACACCGGCGATGCGTCGCGGGAGCACCCGCTCGGCCTCGGCCCGGTGCGCGCCCTTGTAGCCGGGCGGCGGCGGGGGTACCTGGAAGGTGGTCTGCCCACGTTTGTTCTTGTGACGGACGTGCCGAGCCAAGGGTGCAGCCTCCTGCGGTCGGGGAACTCCGTCACCGGAGACCTGGCGGGGGATCCAGGTGGACTTGGGCCGTATCGGGGGATGTCGGGCCCGTGTCCCTTCGGTGATGGAACCGTGATCTGCGGCCGAGAACGTAACCGTTCGTGTTTTGCGGAGGCAAGGCATGGGCGTTAATGGGTGACGCTCGTCACGTTTGTGGCGAGCAACCACTACCGATTGTTGCTCTGTGTGCCACTAACGGGTGAGAAGGGTAGTGGGCGTGGGAGGGACCGGCCTCGAACGGCGCAAACACGGGAGCCACCGGTGCCCGTCGGCGGGTTGTAGGTGTCGCGCCGGCCCGAGGCTCAGGTTGCGGACGTCGGGCGCGGCGCGGTCGCGGTCGAGGTCGCGGTCGAGGTCGAACCGGCCCGGCTCCGCCGCCGACGTTGATGCCCGGACCACGGCCCGTCTTGGTCCGCAAGAGTGCGGTGACGTGGGGCGATCCTGGCGGAACCGCCCGAACCGGACCCTCCGGACGGCTAAAGTCGGAAGTCCTGCGTCACGCCGCCGAGGGTGGGACGAGGCTGGTCCGCGAGGAGTCCGGTGGCCGAACACGGTGCAGGGGAGCGTTTGTCGTCGGTCGACGTCGTGGACGAGCTGGTGAAGCTCCTGCAGGACCTCACCGAACGACCCCGGTTCGGCGAGCTGCCCGGCCGCCGGGCGGGCGCGCGGGCGAGCGGCGACCGCGGCATCCCGCTGGTCTGCCTCGTCCGCGGCAAGCCGGCCGACGGCCTGCTCCAGGCGCTCCAGGCCCACCTGCGCGGCGCGCACCCCGGCCGCGTGCCGCACGCCTACCACCGCTTCGCCGAACCGGCCGCCGACGCCGACAAGCCCGAGACCGGCACGCTGGAAGCGGTCGGCTCGGTGCTGGTGCACGTCGCCCGCGAACTGGCCCACGGCGCCAACGACCGCTACGGGCGGCACGAGTTCCGGCGCTTCGAGCTCGTCTACTGGCTGATGAACCAGCGGATGGACGGCGCCGACCCCGAGTCGGCCGCCACCCTGCTGACCCGATTACGGGAGCGCGACCTCGGCCGCCGCAGCGGCGACGACCTGAAGGACGTGCTGGACGACGCCACCGGCACCGCGCCGTGGTGGGTGCGGCTGGTGGTGCGGCTCGCGCCGTCGTTCCTGTTCCGGGCGAAGCTGCGCGGGCTCGTGCCGGGCAGCGAGTACCGGTGGCTGCTGCGCCAGCCCTACCTCGCGCCGCACGACCCGGGCACGTTCATCGGCTTCGCCGAGCGGCTGACCTCCGCGCTGGTGCCCGGCGAGAGCGCCGAGCCGCGCGAGGACACCGGCCAGCTGGCCAAGCTGCTGGTCAACGCGTTCCTGGAGGACGTGCGCCGCGCGTACCGCCGGTCGTGGTGGCGGATCAGGTCGGCCCGCCGCACGGTGTACCCGGTCGTGCTGCTGGACGGCATCCGCCGCGACAACGGCGGCTACGCCGTGCTGAAGATCATCAACGACGTGCGCAACGACACCGGCGCGTTCGACCCGCTGGTCATCATCTCCGGCAGCGCCAAGGTGCCGCCGGACGCGGAGACCACCGCCGAGCGCGAACCGGCGTCGGTGAGCCAGGCGGGCCACGCCTACGAGACGTGGGCGCGCAAGCTGGCCACCGACAGCCGGGCCCGCCGGCCCACCGCGTGGTTCCTGCCGTTGCAGGTGCCCGACGTGAGCGTCGTGCGCGGGGAGGTGCCGCCGACGGCCACGCTGTCCGTGCGGCAGGCGCCGGTCTGGTCGCGCACGTCGGTGCTCGCGATCGTGGTGGTGCTGCTGCTCGCGTCGGTGGCGACGGTCGGCTACCGGCACGTGCGCGACATCGTCGCGGCGGACGAGTCCTGGCGCCACGCGCACTGCGGGCTGGACCGCGACAACCCCGACGCGCACACGCTGCAGCGGATCGGGGACGACTGCGTCGGCGTCACCACCGGTCTCGTGCCGCTGCTCGAAGCGCCCGCCGGCGACGACCTCACGCGCTTCAACCGGATCCAGCAGCTGATCGTGGACCAGAACCGGCGGGTGGTGGAGGCGCACGAGCGCGACCCCGGACGTCCCTACGCGACCGTCGTGTACGTGTCGGCCATGAGCGCGAGCCACGACGCGCTGGCCAGCAACACCGCCCGGCTGGTCGGCGTCGCGGCCCGCCAGGCGAGGCTGCTCGACCGCACCGACTCCGACGAGCCCCTGATCCGGGTCCTGCTCAGCAACGCGGGCTCGGCCATGCAGCACGGTGAGGTGCTGGCCGAGAAGCTCCGGCCCATGCTGGCGGAGGACAAGAGCATCATCGGCGTGCTCGGCATGGCGTTGAGCAGCACGCCGACCAGGAACACCATCACCGAGCTGGGCGAGGTCGGGCTCCCGGTGGTGGCCGCGACGCTCTCGGACGACGCGATGCCCACCGCGACCCGGATGTACTTCCAGGTCTCGCCGACCAACGACCGCCAGGCGCAGGTCGCGGCACGGCACGTGCGGGCGGCGCACCCCGCCAAGCGGGGCGTGGTCATCGTGCACTCCAGCGACGAGGCGGACTCCTACGCGGCCAACCTGCGCCTCGACGTGGCGGAGCGGTTCGCCGAACAGGGGCTGCGGGTGCGCGAGGAGTCGTACCGACCGGCGTCGGACGGGCAGGGCTCCGACGCCAGGCGGCTCGGCCAGGACCTGTGCGGCGTCGGCGAGGACGAGGTGGTGTTCTTCGCCGGCCGGCCGGCGGACTTCGGCAAGCTGATGGACGGGCTGAGCGCCGGGTGCAAGAGCGACCCGCCGGCGCTGCTCGCGGGTGACGACATCGCCCGTTACGCGGCCAACGACACGTTGCGGGGGCAGCACCCCGAGATCCCGTTCGAGTACGTGTCGTTCGCGATCGGCTCGCCGGACTGCGCGGCGGCCACCGAGATGCACCAGAAGCTGCGGGAGCTCATGCCGGAGGAGTGCGAGGGTGGCGCGAACCCGTCGCTGGACGGCCACGCCGCGCTCACCTACGACACCCTGTACCTGTACGTGCACGCGATGATCCAGCTGGGGAACATCCCGGTCTCGCCCGGTCACATCTGGAAGGAGATGAGCGACGTCGGCGGCGCGCGGGCGTTGTCCGGCGAGAGCGGCGTGATCGACTTCGGCGACGGCCAGGTGCCGATCGACAAGTTCGTGGCCGTGCTGCGGGTGGCGGACGGCAAGGCGCCCACCGTGCTGGCGTCGTGCGGCGACTACCCGAACCGCCAGGACGTCGACCTCCGCCGCGCGTCCTGGTGCCCCACCACGCCACGCTGAGGCGCGGGGGCCACCTGGACCGCCGCGGTCCGGCACGCGGTCGACCGCGACGCCACACCTCTTCGTCCGGCCGACCGCGCGTGCCGCTGAGATCCGGTGGACCGAGCATTTCCCTGGTTGGTCCGCATCGTTGCGGCCTCCGCTGCGGGAGGTCGTAGGACCATGGCTGGCGGTGGGTACTCGGCGATGGCCCGGGATCGGGCGGAGGGTGCCCGGCCAGCGGGCCCTGGCGTTCGGAGCCGCCCAGGTCCTGCAGGCCGGGCGGGACATCCACGTCCACCAGGTGGTCGATCGGCGGCCGGTGCTCAGGCGCGGCGACCTCGTGCGACGGGCGCTGCCGGCGACCGTCGAGCAGACGCCCCGCTCGCCGCTGCGCGGGCGTGAGGACGACCTGGCCTTCCTGCGCGACACCGTGGCCGCCGGCAGCCACGTGGTGGTGACGGGACCGAGAGGCTCGGGCAAGACCCTGCTGCTCCAGCACGCGGCGAACACCGGGGCGTTGTCCGGGCGCGTGCTCGGTGACGACGTTGGCGTGGTGTGGTCGACTGGGCGGTTCCGGACCGCCGCGCACGCCGTCCGGGAGCTCGTGCACGAGTGCTTCGAGGTCGACGCGGACGCGGTCGTGCCCGACGACCTGGCGAGACGGGCGCTCGGCGACGTCCGGGCGCTCGTGGTGCTCGACGGCGTCGACCTGCCCCCGGACGAAGCGCTCCTGCTCCTGTCCGCGATGCCCCGCAGCGTGTTCGTCCTGACGTCCCGGCGCGACGACCTGTGGGTGGCGGGCCGGCGGCGGCCGTTGGGCGGGCTGTCCTTCGACGACGCGCTCCTCATGGCGCGGGACGAACTCGGCGACCAGGTCGACGCCGACGAGGTGGCAGAGGACTGGCGGGCGTGCGACGGCAACCCCTTGGACGTCATCGAGCGCGCCGCGGTCCGGGACTCCGCCCGCCGTCTCGGCACGGTGCCCGAGGGCGTGTCGAGCGCCGAGGCGCTCGCGCAGGGCGTCGCCGTCGTCCTCGACTCGCTCACCGATCAGGCCGATCGCGCCCTGCGCACGCTCGCCGCGCTCGGGGACGTGCGGTGGGGCGTGGGACTGCTCACCGCCGTCTGCGGCGTGCCCGAGGCCGAAGGTGCGGCCTTGTTGGCGCGCAAGCGCTTGGCGCACGTCGAGGACGGCGGCTACCGCGTCAGCGGCGCCGTGCCGCCGTCCGCCGGTGCCGACCTCGTCCCGCTCGTGGAACGCGTCGCGGAGTGGGTGGCGGGCGCGCGACCCGCCGCCGTCGCCGGTGAGATCCACGTCGTCGAACGGGCGCTGGAGCGGACCCTGGACGCGGAGCTGCACGAGACCGCGCTGGCCCTGGCCCGCACGGCGTCCGCCGCGCTCGCGTGGACCCGGCACTGGGGCGCGCTGGCGATCGTGCTCGGGCTCGGGTTGCGCGCCGCGGTCGGCGCCGGCTCGGTGCGCGACGAGCTGTCCTTCCGCTACGCGCTGGCCGTGTGCCGGCTCAACGACGGCCACACCAGGCAGGCCGCCGAGCTGCTGGCCGGCGCGGTGAGCCTGATCGGCGACGACCAGGACGAGCGGCTGGCGTCCCGCGTGCGGGAGCTGGACGGGGAGGTCCAGCACCTGTCCGCGCGGCAGCCGTTGTCCACTGTGGACGCTCTACTGGCCAGGATCGCCGAGGCGGGCGGCACGGTGGCGGCGTCGGCCAAGGCGGCGCGGGACGCGTGCGTCGGCGTGCTGACGAGCACGCCGGGAGGCGTCCAGCTGGCACGGCTGGTGCAGGAGAACCCGGCCGTGGTGCGCGGGGTCGTGTCGATGGTGGCGGTGGCGGGGCTCGTGCTGGCCACCATGTCGGCGTCCGGCAGCCGTGACCAGGCCACGGCCATGCCACCGACCGCCGCGGTGGTGGGTCAGCCGCCGGGCACGAACGTCACCGACGGCCCCACCACCACCGCGCCGGACGGCCCCGTGACCGCACCGGCCCCGACGAACGGCACCACACCGGGTGGCGTGCCGGAGGACCGGGAAGGGTCGGGTGGGCACGACACGGGCCGGCCCGGATACCCGACGACCAAGACCGAGACCGGCACGACCACCACCACGACCCGCCCGACGATCCCGGCCACGTGGGGTCACGTCCGCGTCTGGCCGGTCGACGGCGCGGTCGGGACCACCCGGTGGCTGTCCGGGCCCGTGCCCGACAACGACGAAGCGAACTGGACCTACGGCCCGTGGGAGATGACCAAGCCGGCCGTCGGCCACCCGACCGCCACGCACGTCGCCGTCGGCAGGCAGCGGATCCGGCTGCCCGCCGTCGGCGCGCCCGGCGGCAGCGTGAAGGTGACCACCCAGGACTTCGCCGCCTGGGGTGGCTCGGTCGGCTACCGGCCAGGGGTGTCGTGCCAGCCGGCGGGGTGGTTCCAGGACGGCGCCGACGAGGTGGTCGACGTGGTGTGCTTCGACCGCGCCGGCAACCCGGACGACGTGCCGTTCTTCGTGCGGTACCTGGCCGGGTCCGCCTCGGCCAGGCGCGGGTTCGTCTTCGACGACCAGCCCACCGCGGCCACCTTCGTCCCCGACTGGCGGCACGGCGTGAACGCGGGCGCGGTCACCAGGACGGGTGTCGGCCGGTACACGGCGGAGTTCCCCGGTTCGTCGGGCGGCGCGGTCGAGGTGACGGCGGTCGGCCCGGCGTTGCGCCACTGCGCGGTGGTGGGCAGGCGCGGGCACCTCGCCGACCTGGCGTGCACGGCGCCGGACGGCTCGCCGGCGGACACCGCGTTCACCGCCGCGTTCACCGTCGAGGGCAACCTGCTGGACGACCCGCGCAAGCCGGTCGGCGACTACCTCGTCGCCGAGGACTCGCCGACCTCGGGCGCGCCGGTGATCACCACGAGGTGGGCGTCGGGCAACGCCCCGATGACGCTGGACCGGCTGTCCACCGGCAAGTACAAGGCGTACTTCACCAACGGCCACATCCGCAGCACCGTCCACGTGACCGCGCACGGCCACGGCAACCACTGCAGCGTGATGCAGCTCAACGACTACAGCCGTGCCGACGAGACCCACCTCTGGATCGCGTGCTTCGACTCCGCCGGCGCGTTGACCAACACCGGCTTCACCCTGATCTACACGTCCACGCGGATCTACTGACGCCTGTGTCACCCGACCGGCCCGCCCGGCGACCGGGACGACTGGATCACCGCGGTGGGCGCCGCCGACCTGGCCGCGCGTCGTGGCGCGACCTGCGGATGCGGCGGACGATCAGCCGGGTGGCCGCCGCCGACCCGGCCACAGGCTCCTGGTGCGACTCGCGGGTGACGGCCGCCGGGCCCGCGTCGTCGACCGCACGCGGGCCCGGCGCGGTCAGCGGCCCCGCGTCATCCAGTCGCCCTGGTGCGGCGCCTCCGCGCCGATGGTGGTGTCCTCCCCGTGGCCGGTGTGCACGACCGTCCGCTCCGGCAGGGTCAGCAGCCGCCGCGAGATCGAGTCGACGATGACGTCGAAGTCCGAGTACGACCGCCCGGTCGCCCCCGGACCGCCGTGGAACAGCGTGTCGCCGGTGAAGACCACGCCCAGCGCGGGCACGTGGAAGCAGCACGCGCCGGGCGCGTGGCCGGGCGTGTGCAGCACCTGCAGCGCGACGTCCGCCACCTCCACCACCTGGCCGTCGGCGAGGTCGCCGTCCGGCTCCACGTCCGGGTGGGTCAGGTCCCACAACACGCGGTCGGCGGGGTGCAGCAGCACGGGCGCGCCGGTCGCACGGGCGAGTTCCGGCGCGACGCGCACGTGGTCGTCGTGGGCGTGCGTGGCGAGGATCGCCTTCACCTCCCGCCCCCCGACGACCCGGAGGATCGCCCCCACGTCGTGCGGCGCGTCGATCACCACGCACTCGGTGTCGTCGCCGATGACCCAGACGTTGTTGTCCACGGCGAAGGTCTGCCCGTCGAGGTTGAACGTGCCGCGCGTGACGGCGTGGTCGACGCGTGCCATCAGAAGACCACCACCGAGCGCAGCACGTCGCCGCGGCGCATCTTGGCGAACGCCTCCTCGACCTGGTCGAGCGCGATGGTCTCGCTGACGAACGCGTCGAGGTCGAGCCTGCCCTGCCGGTGCAGGTCGATCAGGTACGGGAAGTCGCGGGACGGCAGGCAGTCGCCGTACCAGGACGACTTCAGCGCGCCGCCGCGCGAGAAGAAGTCGATGAGCGGCAGGTCGACGCGCAGGTCCGGGGTCGGCACGCCGACCAGCACGACGGTGCCGGCGAGGTCGCGGGCGTAGAACGCCTGCTCCCACGTCTCGGGCCGACCGACCGCGTCGATCACCACGTCCGCGCCGAACCCGCCGGTCAGCTCCCGCACCCGGGCCACCACGTCCTCCGACTCGGCGTCCACGGTGTGGGTGGCGCCGAGGCCGCGTGCCCACTCCAGCTTCCTCGGGTCGAGGTCGACCGCGATGATCGTGGTCGCGCCGGCGAGGCTCGCGCCCGCCACCGCCGCCGCGCCGACACCGCCGCAGCCGATCACGGCGACGCTGTCACCCCGGCCGACGCCGCCGGTGTTGACCGCCGCGCCGAACCCGGCCATCACGCCGCAGCCGAGCAGCCCGGCGACGGCGGGGGAGGCCTTCGGGTCGACCTTGGTGCACTGCCCGGCGTGCACCAGGGTCTTCTCGGCGAACGCGCCGATGCCGAGCGCGGGCGACAGCGGCGTGCCGTCGGCCAACGTCATCGGCTGAGCGGCGTTGTGGGTGTCGAAGCAGTACCAGGGCTTGCCCTTCAGGCACGCGCGGCACGCGCCGCACACCGCGCGCCAGTTCAGCACCACGAAGTCGCCCGGCGCGACACCGGTGACGCCGTCGCCGACCTGTGACACCACCCCGGCCGCCTCGTGGCCGAGCAGGAACGGGAACTCGTCGTTGATGCCACCCTCGCGGTAGTGCAGGTCGGTGTGGCACACGCCGCACGCCTGGACCTCCACCACGGCCTCACCCGGTCCCGGATCCGGCACCACGACCTCGGTCACCTCGACCGGCGCGCCCTTGCCCCGGGCCACCACGCCACGAACCGTGTGAGTCACTGAGAGCCTCCGTCGTCGTGCGCGTGCACGGGTCGCTGCGCGCGAGGTGTCGTCGTGGCGCTGTTCCGAAGGTCCGGCCTGGTCGACGTGGTGCACCCGCTTCGCCGGCGTGGGTCGAGGTCGGCGGTGCCGAGGAGCATGGGGGATCTTCCTGCCGTCGGGGATGGGGGTCGGGCCGATCCGGGTGTCGGCGGTCGTCGTGCGGGAGAACGCCCGCACGGGCGCCTCCCGTCGCACGGCCTCGTCGAACGCCACCCTGGCAAGGCGGCGCTCCGCCCGCAACCGCTGCCACTGGTCCGGGTGGGTGGGGTAGACCAGCCCGCCGACCCGACGAAGGCGGGGGTGAGGTGGTGGCCGGTCGCAGGCAGCGCGCGGTGGACGCGGCGATCGAGGTGATCGCCGCCGACGGGCTGCGGAGTCGACGCTCGTGCTCGCCCGCCTGGCCGCCCGTACGTCGCCGCGGCTGGGGCCCGCGCGGCTGCGGCCCAGCCTGGCCGCCCTGCGCCCGCGCCGGCCTGCCCGCGCTGGTCAGCGCTCCACGGCCAGCCGGACGCCCAGCCCGATGAACACGCCGCCGGTCGCGACGTCGATCCGGCGGCGGGCGGCGTGCCTGCGGCGCAGCCAGCCGCCGATGCGACCGGCCAGCACGCCCACCGCGCCGTCCACCACGAACTCCAGCGCGATGAGGATGGCGCCCAGGATGGCGAACTGGAGCCACACCCGGCCCAGGTCCGGGTTGATGAACTGCGGCAGGAACGCGATCGTGAAGGTGACCATCTTCGGGTTGAGCAGGTTGGTCGCCATCCCGGTCAGGAAGGCCCGACGACCGGACATGCCGCCCGCCACCGGCTCGCCGACCACGGTGCGCCCGCGGTGGCGGATGGCCTGCACGCCCAGGTAGACGAGGTAGGCCGCGCCGATCGTGCGGACCACCGTGAACGCCACCGGCACCGCGGCGAACAGCGCCGCCAGGCCGGCGGCGGCCACGATCACGTGGACGGCCTCGCTGGTCGCCACGCCCGCCGTGGCCAGCAGGCCGGCGCGCGGGCCGCCGCGCATCCCGCAGCCGAGGACGAACAGCATGTCCGGACCGGGCGTGACCATCGCGACGACGGTGGTCAGCGTGAACAGGACGAGCAGGTGCTGGTCGATCGGCATGCCGGTATGCAACACCCGCCCGGCGCGGTGCGCCCGCGAATTCCCGACGACTGGACCGCCGGCAGGTCACCGCAGACGGGACGGGACACCCGTGGTCCTCCCGCCTGACCGCCGGGGCGCACCGGCGGGTTGCACGCCGCGACACCGGGCGTCCGGAGTGGACGCCCCCGGAATTGTCGGACCCCTTTGGCACCATCACGGCGTCGAGGAGGGGAGCGGCGATGGCGGTGCGGGTGGCGAGCAGGCGGCGGGGCGCGGCGTGGTTGGCGAAGACGCATCCCGGCGCGACGGTGGTGGACGTGACGTCGAAGGGGCCGCCGCCGTGGGTGCGGCTGAGCCCGTTCTTCCCGCACGGCGGCATCCCGGTGCCGTTCACGCCGGAGGTGACGGCGCAGTCGGTGGAGGGCGTCTGGCAGGCGTTGAAGGTCTTCGAGGGCGAGGACGTCGACCGGGCGAAGCTCGACGTGAAGACCATGACCGGGTTGAAGCGCACGGTCCGGAGATCGGGCCCGGTCCGGGGCCACCGCGAAGGGCTGGCCGGTGAGCGCCTGCTGGTCTACGAGGACGCGCGGCGCGCCATCTACCTGCCCACCTACCGCTGGGTCCTGGAGCACCGGGTCGCCGACGAGGTGGCGCAGCTGAAGGAGTTGAGCCGACGGGGGGAGGTGGTGTTGCTCGACTACACGACGAACGGCGACGTGGCGGACTTGCGGACCCCGCTGTCCCACGCCGCCCTGATCGCCGCGCACCTGGAGGACCGCTGGCCGTAAATTGGTGCCATGAGCGCGACGGGCAGCGGCCAGCAGCCGCGGGTGGTTTCCGGCAGGCAGTCCGAACTGCTGGGACTGCTCCGCGACGAGGGCGCGATGTCCCGGGTCGCGCTGGGCGAGCGGCTGGAGCTGCCGCGGGCGAAGCTGACCGCCGAGCTGGCGAGGCTGGTGGACGTGGGCCTGGTCCAGGTCGGTGGACCGGCGGCGAGCCGGGGCGGGCGGCGGTCGACGCTCGTCCACCTGGCCGACGACCTGCGCGTGCTCGGCGTGGACGTGGGCGCGACCTCGGTGACGGTCGCGGTCACCGACGGCCGGTGCGAGGTGCTGGAGAGCCGCAGCGAAGAGTGCGACGTGCGCAGCGGGCCGGCGCCGGTGCTGAGCCGGGTCGCCGAGCTGGCCGACGTCGTCTACGCCAAGGCGTCGGGCCGGCTCATCGGCGCGGGCATCGGCCTGCCGGGTCCGGTGAGCTTCCGCGACGGCATGCCGGTCGCGCCGCCGATCATGCCCGGCTGGGACCGCTATCCCGTGCGGGACGAGCTGGCGGGCCGGTGGGGCTGCCCGGTGACGGTCGACAACGACGTGAACGCCATGGCGCTGGGCGAACGCCACGCCGGCGTGGCGCGGTCGCTGGAAGACCTGATCTTCGTCAAGGTCGGCACCGGGATCGGCTGCGGGATCGTGCTGGGTGGCAAGGTCTACCGCGGCGTGGCCGGCACCGCGGGCGACATCGGGCACATCAGGCTGGACGACTTCGGCCCGGCCTGCGCGTGCGGCGAGGTCGGCTGCCTGGAGGCGTACTTCGGCGGCTCGGCGCTGGCCCGTGACGCCAACACGCTGGCCCGCAGCGGTCGTTCCGTCGCCCTGGCCACCGCCCTGCACGACAAGGGCCTGCTCACCGCCGAGGACGTCGGCACCGCCGCCGCGGCCGGCGACTTCGCCGCCGCCAACCTCGTGCGCGAGGGCGGCCGGCGGCTCGGGCACGTGGTCGCCTCCCTGGTCAGCTTCCTGAACCCGGGCATGGTGGTCATCGGCGGCGGCGTGTCGAGACTGGGCCACTCCCTGCTGGCCGAGGTGCGCAGCGCCGTCTACCGCCGCTCACTGCCGCTGGCCACGGGCAACCTGCCCATCGTGCTCTCGGAGCTGGGCGACCTGGCCGGCGTCACGGGCGCCGCCTGGTCCGCCACCGACCGGGCCTTCTCCCCGGCCGGCTGAACCCCGGCCGCCGAGCTGTCCCCGGCTGCCGGCTGAAGCCCGGCTGCCGGCTGAAGCCCGGCCGCCGAGCTGTCCCCCGACCGCCGAGTCCCGGCCCAGTCGAGCCGTCCCCCGACCGCCGATCCCGCCGTCCCGTTGAGGAACCACGCCGTGACCACCTCGCACGCCTTCCCCCTGGAACCCAGCCCGATCCACGTGCCCGACCGGGTCCTCGACGACCTGCGCGCCCGCCTGGCCGCGACCCGTCCGCCGTTGGACGAGGGGAACGAGGACTGGTCCTACGGCGTCCCGGACAGCTACCTGCGCGAGCTGGTCGCCTACTGGCGGGACGGCTACGACTGGCGCGAGGCCGAGGCCGCCATCAACGCCTACGAGCAGTACCAGGTGAACGTCGCCGGTGTCCCGGTGCACTTCATGCGCAAGCCCGGCCGGGGCCCGAACCCCATCCCGTTGATCCTCACCCACGGCTGGCCGTGGACGTTCTGGCACTGGTCGAAGGTGATCGACCCGCTCGCCGACCCGGCCGCGTCGGGCGGCGACCCCGCGGACGCGTTCGACGTCATCGTGCCGTCCCTGCCCGGCTTCGGTTTCCCGGGGCCGCTCACCGGCTTCCCGGACGTCAACTTCTGGAAGGTCGCGGACCTCTGGCACACGTTGATGACCGAGACGCTGGGCTACGCGAAGTACGCCGCCGGCGGCTGCGACATCGGCGGCATCGTCTCCAGCCAGCTCGGCCACAAGTACCCCGACGAGCTGTACGGCATCCACATCGGCTCCGGGCTGCCGCTGGACTTCTTCACCGGCCCCCGCGCCTGGGACTTCGCCCGCAACCGGCCCCTGACCGACGACCAGCCCGCCGACGTCCGCGCCCGGATCGTCGAACTGGACCACCGCTGGGCGTCCCACCTCGCCGTGCACGTGCTCGACGGCGCCACCCTGGCCCACGGGTTGAGCGACTCGCCGGCGGGACTGCTGGCCTGGCTGCTGCGGCGCTGGCACGGGTGGAGCGACCACGGCGGCGACGTCGAGTCGGTCTTCACCAAGGACGACCTGCTCACCCACGCCACGATCTACTGGGTGAACAACTCGATCGCCACCTCGATGCGCTACTACGCCAACGCCAACCGCCACCCCTGGACCCCGGCCCACCACCGCACCCCGGTCGTGCAGGCCCCGGTCGGCCTCACCTTCGTCACCTACGAGAACCCACCGGGCATCCACACCGCGGACGACCGCGTCCGAGCGTTCGAGAACGGCCCGCCGGCGACCTGGTTCAACCACGTGAACGTCAACGCCCACGACCAGGGCGGCCACTTCATCCCCTGGGAGAACCCGAACGCCTGGACCACCGACCTGCGCCAGACCTTCCGCGCCCTGCGGCCCTGACCACCCCACCTGGCACGAGCCCACCGCCAGGCCACCCCTGAGCGCAGTACCGAGCCGATCGGTGTCCCGGAGCGCACAGCTGAGCCTGTCGGTGTCCCGGAGCGCAGCGCCGACCTCCACCCCGCGCCCCTCCCCACCTCCCTCACCTCCACTCCTCGGCGGCAGCAGTCGGGCGTGGCGGCAGTCGCGAGCTTCCGTCAAAACCGAGCCGACTTTTGCAACGAATCGACAAAAGAGAGCCCAAGTTCTTGTCAGACGGCGCGCTCAACTGCCAGGATCTGCCGCAACCTACCCCCGAACGTGAGCTGGACCACCTCGTTCGATCGACTCCCCGACGAAGTCGGAGCCACGATGCAGGCGCAGACCGAAGGCAGGCGTGAGGCCAACCTCGCCCTCCTGCTGCGCACGCTCCGCGCCCGCGGCCCCCTCTCCCGCGCCCAACTGGCCGCCGGGTCGGGCCTGTCCAAGGCCACCCTCTCCCCGCTGCTCGCGAACCTCGAACGACGCGGCCTCACCGAACGCGCGGGCACCACGACCACCCAGGGCAGGCCCGGCCAGCTGGTCCAGCTGCGCCCCGGCGCGGTGTGCGGCATCGGCCTCGACATCCGCCCCGGCCACGTCGGCGCGACCATCACCGACCTGACCGGCGACGTCCGCCTGCGCCGCCAGACCAGGTGCGACACCAGCGCGCCCGAGCACGCCCTCGACCGACTCGCCGACCTGGCCCGCACCGCCCTGAAGGACCTGCCGAAGGCCGACTGGGCAGCCGTCACGGTCGCCGTGCCGGGCCGCGCCGACCGCACCGCGGGCACCGCCACCGCCACCCGGCTGCGCTGGCGCGAAGTGGCCGTGGTCGACGGCCTGGCCGCGCGGACGGGCCTGCCCCTCGACCGGCTCGACGTCGACAACGAGGCCAACCTCGCCGCCTACGCCGTGCACGACGGCGACCCGGTCGACGACCTCGTCTACCTCAACGGCGACCACAGCGTGGCCGCGGGCGTGATCGCCAACGGCGCGCTGGTGCGCGGCGCGGACAACCGCGCGGGCGAGGTCGGCCACATGGTGCTCGACCCGCTCGGCAGCACGTACTGCGCGTGCGGCCGCCGCGGCTGCTGGGAGACGCAGGTGGGCCTGGACGCGTTCCTGCACGCCTGCGCGCCGCGCCACGACCGGGTGCACGACCCGGAGCTCGCGCCGACCGAGCGCATGTCCATCCTGCGCGGCCGGGCCGAGCGCGGTGACGCCCGCACCCTCGACGCGCTGCACCGCACGGCCGCCGCGCTGGCGTCCGGCCTCTCGATCCTCGTCACCGTGCTCGACCCGCGCAAGATCGTGCTCGGCGGCTACTTCGCCGCCCTGCAGGACTGGCTGGTCGCGCCGCAGGAGCAGGGCCGGACCCGGGTCACCGCCTCCACCCTCGGCTTCACCGCGGGCGGTAAGGGCGCGGCGCTGGCCGCGTTGCGCCGCGTGCTGGACGACCCGACCGTCGTGCCCGTCAAGGACAGCGGCCCGAAGACGGGCGGTTCACACGAAGGGGCCTCGGCATGACCCTGCTCCGGATGACCGGCATCGGCAAGACGTTCCCCGGCGTGCGCGCCCTGGACCAGGTGGACCTGGAGGTCGCCGAGGGCGAGGTGCACTGCCTGCTCGGCCAGAACGGCGCGGGCAAGTCCACCCTGATCAAGGTGCTGGCCGGCGCGCACCAGCCCGACGACGGCGAGATCACCTGGCGCGGCGCGCGGACCACCCTCCCGTCGCCGGTGGCCGCGTTGCGGCTGGGCGTCGCCACCATGTACCAGGAACTGGACCTGGTCCCGGACATCTCGGTGGCGGAGAACGTGTTCCTCGGCCACGAGCCGACCAGGTTCGGCTTCACCCGTCGCCGCGCGGCCCGCGACCTCACCAGGACGTTGATGGCGCGCCTCGGCCACCCCGAGATCGGCCCCGACCGGGAGGTCGGCCGGTTGTCCGCCGCCGGTCAGCAGCTGGTGTCGATGGCACGCGCCCTCGCGCACGACGCCCGGCTCATCGTGATGGACGAGCCGACCGCCGCCCTGGCCGCGGACGAGGTGGACAACCTGTTCCGCATCGTCGGCGAGCTCACCAAGGACGGCGTCGCCGTCCTCTACATCTCCCACCGCCTCGAAGAGATCCGGCGCATCGGCAACCGCGTCACCGTGCTCAAGGACGGCCGCACGGTCGCCGCGAACCTCCCCGCCGACACCCCGACCGCCGACCTGGTCGACCTGATGTCCGGCCGCAAGGTCGAGACGGTCTTCCCGCACCGCGAGGCGTCCACCGTGGACACGACGCGCGAGGTGCTGACGGTCACCGGCCTGAGCCGCAAGGGCGAGTTCAGCGACGTCGGCTTCCACGTGCACGCGGGCGAGATCCTGGGCATCGCCGGCCTCGTCGGCGCGGGCCGCAGCGAGATCCTGGAAACCGTGTTCGGCGCGCGGAAACCGGACGCCGGGCACATCGCGGTCGACGGGAAACCGGTGCGGCCGGGCAGCGTCGTCGCCGCTGTGAAGGCGGGCATCGGCCTGGCCCCGGAGGAGCGCAAGGCCCAGGCCCTGCTGCTGGACCTGACGGTCGCGCACAACGTGACGCTGTCCAGCCTCCCCGCCTACAGCCGCGCCGGCTTCCTCGACCGCGCCCGCGAGCTGAAGGACTCCAAGGCCACCCTGGAACGGCTCGACCTGCGCCCCGCCGACCCGCGCCGGCTGGTCGCCGAGTTCTCCGGCGGCAACCAGCAGAAGGCCGTGGTGGCGCGGTGGCTGGTCCGCGGCTGCAAGGTGCTGCTCCTGGACGAGCCGACGCGCGGCGTGGACGTCGGCGCGCGCGCCGAGCTGTACCGGGTGATCCACGAACTGGCCGCGGCCGGCGTGGCCGTGGTGCTGGTGTCCAGCGAGGTCGCCGAGGTGCTCGGCCTCGCCGACCGGGTGCTGGTGCTGCGTGACGGCGAGGTGATCGCGGACCGGCGTGCCGACGAGCTCACCGAGTCCGCCGTGCTGGACATGGTGATGGCGGGCAGCGCCGTCACCGAAGCCGCCGCCACCGACACCACCGATGTCGTGCCTGAGGAGGCCCCGTGACCGAAGCAAGGGTCCTCGACCCGAAATCCGCCGCACCCCAGGAGCCGCCCAAGCACCGCCGCAACCTCGACCTGAGGCTCACCGGGCTGCTCGGCGTGCTCGTGGTGCTGTGCGTCGTCGGCTACGCCACCCGACCCGACAGCTTCCTCACCGAGGCCAACATCTCCACCATGCTGCGGCTGGCCGCGGCGATCGGCGTGGTCAGCGTCGGCATGACGTTCGTGATCATCAGCGGCGGCATCGACCTGTCCGTCGGCTCGATCGTGGCGCTGTCGGGCGTGTGGATGACCACCGTCGCCACCCAGTCCTACGGGCCGGTGGTGATGGTGCTGTGCGCCCTGCTGGTCGGCCTCGGCTGCGGCCTGGTCAACGGGGTGCTGATCTCCTACGGCAAGATCGTGCCGTTCATCGCCACCCTCGCCATGTACGCGTCGGCGAAGGGCCTGGCCGAACGGCTCTCCGGCCGCCGCACGCAGGTCGTCACCGAGACCGGGTTCACCACCTTCTTCCGCGGCGACATCCTCGGCGTCCCGGTGCTGATCTGGATGCTGGCCGCGGTGTTCGCGGTCGGCTGGGTGGTGCTCAACCGCACCGCTTTCGGCCGTCGCACGTTCGCCGTCGGCGGCAACGCCGAAGCCGCCCGCCTGGCCGGCATCGACGTCCGCAGGCACACCGCGCTCGTCTACGGCATCGCCGGCCTGTGCTGCGGCATCGCCGCGCTCATGGTCGTCGCGCGCACCACCTCCGGCGCGTCCACCAACGGAATGTTCTACGAGCTGGACGCGATCGCCGCGGTCGTCATCGGCGGCACGCTGCTCAGCGGCGGCCGGGGCTCGTTGATCGGCACGCTGATCGGCGTCCTCATCTTCACCGTGGTGGGCAACATCTTCACCCAGAACAACCTCGACACCGACATCCAGAACATCGCCAAGGGCGTGATCATCATCGCCGCGGTGCTCCTGCAGCGGACCACCGCCCGCCGCCGCGGCGGGCACACCACCTGACGCGCACGGCACAGCCACCCACACCGACCCGACACACCGCCCGGGAGTCAGCCATGCCCTCACTCGACCGTCGCCGCTTCCTCTGGGGAACCACCGCCGTCGGCACCGCCGCCCTGCTCGCCGGGTGCACGTCCAACGAGTCCGGCAACACCGCGCCGAACGCCGTCGCGGGCGGCTCGGGCCAGAACAGCCAGCCGGGCAAGCAGGTCACCATCGGCTTCTCCGCGCCCGCCGCGGACCACGGCTGGATGGCCGCGATGACGAAGAACGCCAAGGCGCAGGCCGACGAGTTCTCCGACGTCACGTTCAAGGCCACCGAGGGCACCAACGACGTCAACCAGCAGATCGGCCAGGTCGAGACGCTGATCAACGACAAGGTCGACGTGCTGGTGGTGCTGCCGTTCGACGGCAAGGCGCTCACCGAGGTCGGCCGCCAGGCCATGGACGCGGGCATCCCAGTGATCAACCTGGACCGCGTCTTCGACACCCCGCTGGCCTACCGGCTGTGGATCGGCGGCGACAACTACCGCATGGGCGTCAACGCGGGCGAGTACATCGCCGCGCAGCTCAAGGCCAAGAACGTCTCGAACCCGATCATCGGCGAGGTCGCGGGCATCGACTCGCTGCCGCTGACCCAGGAGCGCAGCAAGGGCTTCAGCGACGCGTTGGCGAAGGCGGGCTTCTCCGTCGGGCCGCGCGTCTCGGCGTCGTTCACGTCCGAGTCCGGCGAGCAGCAGACCGCCAACCTGCTCCAGTCGGCGCCCAAGCTGGACGCGCTGTGGAACCACGACGACGACCAGGGCATCGGCGTGATGGCGGCGATCGACAGCGCCGGCCGCAAGGAGTTCGTCATGGTCGGCGGCGCGGGCTCGCGGAACATGATGGACCTGATCAAGGCCGACAGCGGCGTGGTCAAGGCGACCGTGCTCTACAGCCCGTCGATGGCGTCCTCGGCGATCGCGCTGGCCAGGCTGCTCGGCCAGGCCAAGGGCATCGGCGACATGGCCGAGCACGACATCCCGGCGTCCATCACCACCTACTCCGCCGTGGTGACCAAGGAGAACGTCGACCAGTACCTCGACGTCGGCTTCGACTCCTGACCGGGTCGCCGGACCGACACCGTCGCTGGATCGACACTGCTGCGAAAGGCTGCTGATGACGGAAGAGATCGGCGTGGGCATGGTCGGCCACGCGTTCATGGGCGCGGTGCACTCGCACGCCTGGCGCAGCGTCCACCGGTTCTTCGACGTGCCCCTGACGCCCCGCCTGGCCGTCCTCGGCGGCCGTGACCCGGTGCGCACCAAGGACGCGGCGACGAAGTACGGCTGGGCGGCCGTGGAGACCGACTGGCGCGCGCTCGTCGCCCGGGACGACGTCGACCTCGTCGACATCTGCACCCCCGGCGACACGCACGCCGAGATCGCGCTCGCCGCGCTCGCCGCCGGCAAGCACGTCCTGTGCGAGAAGCCGCTGGCCAACACCGTCGCGGAGGCCGAGGCGATGGCCGCCGCCGCCGAGGAGGCCGCCGGGCGCGGCGTCCGGTCGATGGTCGCGTTCAACTACCGGCGCGTGCCCGCGATCGCGCTGGCCCGCAGGCTGGTGGAGGAAGGCCGCATCGGCGAGGTCCGGCACGTGCGCGCGGTGTACCTGCAGGACTGGCTGTCCGACCCGTCGTCGCCGATGACGTGGCGGATGCGGAAGGAGAAGGCCGGTTCGGGCGCGTTGGGCGACCTCGGCGCGCACATCGTGGACGCCGCCCAGTACGTCACCGGCGACCTGATCACCGGCGTCAGCGCCACCACCGAGACCTTCGTCCGCTCCCGGCCCGACGGCGACGGGTTCTCCGACGTGACGGTGGACGACGCGGCCGTGTTCCTGGCCCGCTTCTCCTCCGGCGCGCTGGGCACGTTCGAGGCGACCCGGTACGCGTTGGGCCGCAAGAACTCGATGCGGCTGGAGGTCAACGGCACGCGCGGCAGCCTGGCGTTCGACTTCGAGTCGATGAACGAGCTGTCGGTGTTCTCGGCCGACGACGGCTCGGCGGCCGGGTTCCGGCGGATCCTCGTGACCGAGGCCGATCACCCGTACGTGGGCGCGTGGTGGCCGCCGGGTCACCTGCTCGGGTACGAGCACACGTTCACGCACGAGGCGGCGGACTTCCTCACGGCCATCGGCGGCGGCGTCGACCCGTCGCCGAGCTTCGCCGACGGCCTGCGGGTGCAGCGGGTGCTCGCGGCGGTGGAGGAGAGTGCCGGGCAGCAGTCGACCTGGACCACGATTGGAGACCACCGATGAGCCGACCGGTCACGTTGTTCACCGGCCAGTGGGCCGACCTGCCGTTCGAGGAGGTGTGCCGGCTCGCGTCCGGGTGGGGTTACGACGGGCTGGAGATCGCCTGTTCCGGTGACCACTTCGAGGTGGACCGGGCGTTGGCGGACGACGACTACGTGCCGGCCAAGCGCGCGATGCTCAAGCAGTACGGGTTGGAGGTGTTCGCGATCTCCAACCACCTGGTCGGGCAGGCGGTGTGCGACGACCCGATCGACTTCCGCCACCAGGCGATCCTGCCCGCGCGGATCTGGGGCGACGGCGAGCCGGAGGGCGTGCGGCAGCGTGCCGCCGCGGAGATGGCCGACACCGCGCGCGCGGCGGCCCGGCTGGGCGTGGACACGGTCGTCGGGTTCACGGGTTCGTCGACCTGGAAGTACGTGGCGATGTTCCCGCCTGTCTCGCAGGCCGTGATCGACGAGGGGTACGCCGACTTCGCCCGGCGGTGGAACCCGATCCTCGACGTGTTCGACGAGGTGGGGGTGCGGTTCGCGCACGAGGTGCACCCGTCGGAGATCGCGTACGACTACTGGACGACGCGCAAGGCGCTGGACGCGGTCGGCAACCGGCCCGCGTTCGGGCTGAACTGGGACCCGTCGCACTTCGTGTGGCAGGACCTGGACCCGGTCGGCTTCATCCTCGACTTCGCCGACCGGATCTACCACGTGGACTGCAAGGACACGAAGAAGCGCTTCGACGGCCGCAACGGCCGGCTGGGCTCGCACCTGGCGTGGGCCGACCCGCGCCGCGGCTGGGACTTCGTCTCGACCGGGCACGGTGACGTGCCGTGGGAGGAGTCGTTCCGCGCGTTGAACGCGATCGGCTACCGGGGTCCGATCTCGGTGGAGTGGGAAGACGCCGGCATGGACCGGTTGCGCGGGGCGGAGGAGGCGGTCGGCTTCATCCGGCGGCACCTCTTCGACCCCCCGGCCGCCTCGTTCGACGCCGCCTTCAGCACGGGGGAGTGACCCCGCCGACGCCGGCGCCCACCTGACCGGGTGGGCGCCGGCGTCGTCCCGTCGCGTCGCGTCGCCGCGTGATCGTCGGCTACGGCCTCGGCGGGTCGATCCCGGCACGACGGAGGCGCTCGCGGGCCTCGTCCTGCGACAGCGACGTGACGGGCCTGCCGACCGCGTGCTGGTACTTGGCGTCATAGGCCCTGGTCCAGACGCCTGCCGCCCACGCCCGCCGCAGTTCCTCGGTGCTCAACTCCCGGCCACGCGCACGGCCGTACGCGTCGAGGAACCGCTGTGTTTCCTCGACGGTGGCCAGGTCGTCCGGGCTGACGGTCGAGTGCAGCGCGGCGGCGAGACCGACCAGGACGGATTCGCTCTCCGCGACCACGCTGTCCCAGTCGTGCACCACCAGCAGCGCGTCGCCGCTCCAGCGCAGGTTGCCGGCGAGCCAGTCGCAGTGGCCGTTCACGGCGTCGGACCCGCCGGCGCGCAGCCGGTCACGGGCCCGGCGCCCGGCATCGTCGATCCACGCCGCGCCGGACACCTCGTCGAGGTCGATTTCAGAGCCCTCGGGACGCGGCCACAGCCCGTCCCCGCCCTGGTTCCAGGCCGCCCACGACGGTGGCGGGTCGAGCGCGGGCACCTCGCCCGGCGGCGGAGCCAGCCGGATCAGCCGCGCGAACGCCTCGGCGAAGGCCTCGGCCGCGCGCTCCGCGCTCGGGAGCAGCGCACCGCCGGGCACGTAAGCCTCCGCGGTCGCGACGTCACCACCCAACGGCTCGGCGCCGATGAGCGGCCGCGGGCACGGGTAGCCGGCCTCGAACACGCGGCGCTGGACCTCCACGCACGCCGCGGTCCGCGGCGAGTCCGGACGAACCTTGACCACGACCTCACGGCCGTCGGCCAGCCGCAGCCCGATGACGGCGGACAGGAACCCGGACCTGAACAACTCCGCCGCCGGCGGGCTGCCCAGGTGCTCCACGCACCACCGGGCGAGCAGGCCGGGATCGACGGCACGCGCGCGAGCTGACATCGGGGCATCCTCACAGGCGTGCGCTACCAGGTGACCGGCAGGGAGCGGAGGCCGTAGATCGGGGCGTCGAACTTGAACTCGACCTCCTCGAACGGCACGGCCAGGCGCAGGTCGGGTAGCTCCGTCACCAAGGCCCGCAGCGCGACCCGCATCTCCAAGCGCGCCAACAGCTGCCCGACGCACTGGTGCACCCCGCTGCCGAACGCGAGGTGCGCCCGCGCGTCCCGGCGCAGGTCGAGGCGGTCCGGGTCGGGGAACGCGGCCGGGTCGCGGTTCGCGGCGAACAGGGACGCGATCACGCCCTCGCCGGCCGCGAGCACCGTGCCACCGACGGCCGCCTCACCCGCGACCGCCCGCACCACCCCGTGGTGCACGGGGCTCAAGAACCGCAGCAGCTCCTCCACCGCGTTGTCGACCAGGTCGGGCGACGCGACCAGCGCCTCCCACCACGCCCGCTCCCGTTGCAGCGCCAGCACGGACAGCGCGATCGAGTTCGCGGTCGTCTCGTGCCCGCCGACGAGCAGCAGCACGGTCATCCCGACCGCCTCCTCGTCGGTCAGCCCCGGCTCCCGCACCAACCGGCTGACCAGGTCGTCCCGCGGCGCGAGCCGGCGCGCCCGGACCAGGTCGGCCAGGTACCCGTGCAGCTCGTCCAACGCCCCCTGCACCTGCGCCGCCGACAACGACCGGTCCAGGTGGGCCCGGCTCCGGGTGGAGAAGAACTCCTGGTCCGCCACCGGCACGCCGAGCAGCAGGCAGATCACGTCCGACGGCACGGGCAGCGCGAACGCCGTCACCAGGTCGGCGGGCCGCGGCCCCGAGCGCAACGCGGCCAACCGTTCCCGTGTGATCCGCTCCACGTCGGCACGCAGAGCCGCCATCCGCCGCACGGTGAACTCGCCCGTCACCAGCCGGCGGTACCGCGTGTGCTCGGGCGGATCGGTGACCAGGAAGCTCCCCGGCGCGGCCTTGCGGTCCACCACCGGCCGCAGCTGCGGAAAGCCCGGCGTGCTCGGGTCCGACGAGAACCGGCCGTGATCGCGCAGCACCGCCCGCACGTCGTCGTACCGCGTCACGAGGTGCGCCTGCTGGCCGTGCCGCAACGACACCGGGCACACCGGCGACTCCACCCGCAACGCCGCGAACTCCGCCGGCGGATCGAACCCGGGACGACGCACGATCGGGTAGTCCATGGTGATCGACCTTATAGCCGCCACCAACCTCCCACAGGCGCGAGAAGAAGCAGACTGCACCCGTGGACCCGGTGACAGCGCAAGCCTGGGCGGCCCTCGGCGGCCGACCCGACCTGACCGTCGACTACACCCCGGCGGGCGACGTGCTCGCCGCCCGACTGCCCGTCCGGGACCTGGCACGGGCCACCGTCGGCGTGTGCGCCCTCGCCGCGGCCGAGCTGAAAGCCGCGCGCGACCGCACCCCGACCCCGCCGGTCACGGTGCGCGAAGCCGCCGTCGCCACCGCCTTCACCAGCGAACGCCACCTCCTCGTCGACGGCCGCCCCGGCGCCGCGTTCGCGCCGCTGTCCGGGTTCTGGCGCACCGCCGACGGCTGGGTACGCACCCACGCCAACTACCCCCACCACCGCGAACGCCTGCTCGACGCCCTCGGCGTCACCGACGACCGCGCCGCGCTGGCCCGCGAACTGGCCACCCGCCGGGCCCTGGACGTCCAGGAAACCGTCTACGCCGCGGGCGGCCTGGCCGTCGCGGTCGCCACCGAACCCGACCCGACCCGCCGTCCCCTGGTCGAAACCCGCCCCACCGACGCCGCGAAACGCGTCCTCCCACCGGCCTCCCGCCCCGCCGAAGGCGTCCGCGTCCTCGACCTCACCAGGGTCATCGCCGGCCCGGTCGCCACCCGCACCCTCGCGTTCCTCGGCGCGGACGTCCTCCGCGTCGACCCGCCCCACCTGCCGGAGGACCCCGACGCCCACGCGGACACCGGCACGGGCAAGCGCTCCACCCTCCTCGACCTCGCCGACCGGCACGACCGGCGCACGTTCGACGACCTCCTCGACCACGCCGACGTCGTGGTCACCGGCTACCGGCCGGGCGCGCTCGACCGCCACGGCGTGAGCCCGGAGGCGCTGCGAGCGAAACGCCCCGACCTGGTCGTCGCCCAGCTGACGGCCTGGGGCGACACCGGCGCCCTGGCCGGCCGGCGCGGGTTCGACAGCCTGGTCCAGGCCGCCACCGGCATCGCCGCCGCCGAGAGCACCGACGGCGTCCCCGGCGTGCTGCCCGCCCAAGCCCTCGACCACGGCACCGGCTACCTGCTCGCCGCCGCCGTCCTCCGCGCCCTCGCCGAACCCCACGGCCGGCACGTCAGCCTGTCGCTCGCCGGCACCGCGTCCTGGCTCCTGCACGACATCGAGCCCTCGCCCGTCCACGGCGACTACGACCCCGACCCCTGGCTGGTCGAGACCCCGTCGCCCTACGGCGTCCTCCGCCACGCCCGCCCGCCGCTCACCGATCATGGGAAGTGGGACCATCCGCCAACCCTCTGGGGCACCGACGAACCCCGTTGGCGGTGAAAGGGGCGAGACGTCATGGCTAGACCTCCGGCGCCGGTCTTGGACTGGGCGTTCGCGCGGAAGTGGCGGCACCCGGCGTCCTTCCGGGTCGGTCGGGTGGCGCCGGCGGTGACGACGTGGCTGATCGCGCTGGTGATCGCGCTGATCGCGGACGGTTCCGAAGCCGACAGCCCCGTCCCGCGCAGCGTGCGCTACCTGGTCGTGCTGGCCACCCCGATCGTGCTCATCGCGCGGCCGAGGCTGGGCTGTGCGGTGGCGATCGCCTCGGCGGTCCTGCTGGGCGTGGCCGGTGAACCGCCGTGGGTCGTCGTCCCGTTCGCGATCAACGGCGCGTACTGCGCGTACTCCCTGGCCCGGTTCCTGGTCGGCCCGAGGCGGCAACGGCGGGCGTTCGCCGGACTCGCCGCACCCGTCACGGTCGACCTGCCGCAGGACGACCCGGTCACGCGGCGGCCTGCGGGGCTGCGGAAGCTGCTGATCGGCGTGATGGTGGTGACGTGCGCGGCGCTCGCGGTGTGGGCGTGGCGCGGCGATCACCCCACCTTGTGGCTGGTGGTGGGCGTGATCGCGTTCATCGCCGCCGTCCAGGCCGCACGCCTGACCGCCGCCCGGCTCGCCCCGCGTCGGCTCCTGTCCCGCCCCGCACCGGGCGCGCAGGTGCTGGTCCGGTTCGAGCCGGGACCGCGGACGACCCTGTTCACCGCCGACAAGCACCGCCGGGAGGTCGCCTGGCTGGTGTTCGACCGCGTCGTGCACCGGTCCGCGGACGCGGAAGCGCCTGACGTCCTCGCGGCCCACGCCGCCATCGCGGTCGCGGAGGACGAGGGCCGGCCGCCGGACGACCTGTTCCCGGCCACCGTCGTCGGTGACTTCCGCGCGGGCGGGTACGTCGCGGTCGTCACCGATCACGCCGTGCTGCTGCCCGACGGCCCGGTGCACGCGCTGTTCGACGACGATCCCGTCGAGGTGCCGCCCGGACTGGTCGACGGTCGGCTGTGGTCGGGGCTGGAGCGCCCCACCTCGCCGAACCGGAGCACGCGCGAGTCCACAAAGGACTGACACGTGCGGTGGGCGCCCGCCACCGGCGGTTCGGTGGCGCTCGGCTCACCTGCGTGGCGGACCCGCGTGGTGAAGGGACAAACGACCACTGGAAGTGTTACGACTGAAACGCACGTTCGAGGGGTCACCCGATCGGGTACCCCCGTCGCCGGACGCGCGCGCGACGTTGGGAGCACGGGTGGTGGACCGCACTATCGCAGGCCGGTATCGGCTGACCGAGCGGATCGGCACGGGTGGGATGGGGGTGGTGTGGCGGGCCGAGGACCAGCGGCTGCGCCGCATCGTCGCGGTCAAGGAACTGCTGTCCCGCACCGGGTTCGACCAGGAGTCGATCGACCGCGCGATCCGGGAGGGGCGCATCGCGGCCCGCCTGTCGCACCCCAACGTGATCGCGCTGTACGACGTCGTCGAGTACGACGGCCACCCGTGGCTGATCATGGAGTACCTGCCGTCGCGCAGCCTGGCCACCGTGATGACCGAACGCGGCACCCTGCCCCCCGACGAGGTGGCCCGGCTCGGCGTGCAGCTGGCGGACGGGCTGGCCGCCGCGCACAAGGCGGGCGTCACGCACCGGGACGTGAAGCCGGGCAACGTGCTGGTCACCGAGTTCGGCACGGTCAAGGTCACCGACTTCGGCACCTCGCGCGCGACGGACGAGGCGACCGTCACCGCGTCCGGGATGCTCGTCGGCACGCCCGCCTACCTGGCGCCGGAGGTGGCGCGCGGCGGGAAGGGCGAGTTCCCGGCGGACGTGTTCGCGCTCGGCGCGACGCTCTACGCGGCGCTGGAGGGCACGCCGCCGTTCGGCGTGGACGGCAACACCATCGCGCTGCTGCACCGGGTCGCCGACGGCCGCTTCCCGCCGCCGCGCAACGCAGGCCCGCTGGCTCCGGTGCTGATGCGCCTGCTCGACACGAACCCGGAGACCCGGCCGAGCATGGCCGAGGCGGCGGACATGCTGCGGGACGTGCGGTTCGACGGCACGTCACCGCCACCGTCCCCGACGCCGACCGCGATCCTGGCCTCGCCCCTCGAACCGATCGCCACTCCCGAACCGGCACCGGCCGAACCCACGCCCGAGCCGATCCGCCCCGCTCCGGCCAACGCGGCTCCGGCCAACCCCGCTCCGGCCAACCCCACCCCTCCGCAGCCGACCCCGTCCCAACCCACCCCTCCGCAGCCGACCCCGTCCCAACCCACCCCTTCGCAACCGACCCCGCCTCAGCCGCTGCCGGCGGTCCCGCCGTCGAACGAGGAGAAGCGAGGCGACCGCAAGGCGCTGGTCGCGCTCGCCGTCGTGGCCCTGATCGCCATCGCCTTCGTGGCGTGGCTGGTCAACCGGGGTGACGGCGGCTCACCGTCGGCCGGATCGGGCGCCACCAGCGAGACCACCACCGCCCAGCCGACGTCCGACGCGCCCGCCGGGACCCAGCCCGCCCAGACCACCGAGGACGAGCAGCCGGCCACGACCACCACCACCGCGGCGCCGGAGCCGACGACCCCGAGCACGTCCCAGCCGCCCGCCGACATCGGCCCGGACCAGGCGCTGAGCGACTACTACGGCCTGCTGCCGAACAACCTGGAAGTCGCGTACGCCCGCCTCACCGACGGCTTCAAGGCCGAGAAGACGCCGACGTTCGCCGACTACCAGGGCTGGTGGGGCGGGATCAGCGCGGTGACCGTGAGCAACGTGCAGGCGGTCGGGCCGCAGCAGGTCACGGCCACCGTGTCGTACACGTTCAAGTCCGGCGGGACCCAGACCGAGCGGCACCTCTACACGCTGATCAAGGTCGACGGGCAGTGGGCGATCGACGGGCAGCAGAACGCCTAGCGGCCGTCCGCCGGACCGAGGGCGCGGCTCACCCGAACCGGCCGCGCCACACGTCGATCACCAGCACCGGCCGCATGCCCACCGACTCGTAGAGGCCGAGCGCGGGCGTCGGGTTGTTCGAGTCGACGTGCAGGATCGTGCCCGCGCGCCCGGTGGACGCGTCCAGGTGGAACGCGTGCCCCAGCAGGTGCTTCGCCACCCCGCGCCCGCGCGCCTCGGCGAGGACGCCCAGGAAGCCGACGTAACCGCAGTCCTCGTCGGCGAACTGGTCGGTGCGCTCCAGGAACCCGGCCGGCCGCCCGTCCAGCTCCGCCAGCCACAGCCCCGACCAGTCGAAGGTCGACTTGCGCTCCTGCCGCTCGTGCCACTCCTCGTAGGTCTTCGGCACGAACCCGAACTGACCGGCGAACGACGCGTTCCACACCTCGTGCGCGACCCGCCGCACGTCCTCGTCCACGGCCTGCCGCAGCACCAGCCCCGGCACGGGCGCGGGCGGCGGCACGTCGCCGACGTGGTCGACCCGCATCCGGTGGAACGTGGTGGCGACCTCCAGCCCCAGCGCGGCCACCCGGGCGCGCAACGCCACGTCGTCCCGGTAGACGCCGTGGTCGACGGTCACCGCGTCGTGCCCGCCGGCGCGCCCGATCTCCCGCGCGCGCTCCAGCACCCTGGTGAACAGCCAGTCCACCAGCACCGGGTCCTGCGACACCACGTCGACGTCGACCTCGTCGCTGCCGCTCTTGCCGTTCGCGGTCGCGTAGCCGACGGGCGCGCCCGCCGCGTCGAGCACCAGCCACGCGTCGCGCTCCAGGTCGAAGCCCGGCCGGGTCAGCTCGTCGCGCATGTCCTCGAGCGTGTAGTCGGCGAACCCGATGACCGCCGTGGTGCAGGCGTGCACCAGGCCGAGGACCAGCTCGGCGTCGTCGGTGCGGGGCGGCCGGACGGTGTGACCGGCGGGAAGGGCGTCCATGGCGGGAGATGGTGCGCCGCGCGTCCGGCCCCTGTCGACCGGGTTTCGGGCGGGTTAGGGTCTCCGGATGGTCGAGGGCGTCCGTCGGGTGTCGGTCCTGCTCGCAGTGATCGCGGTGGTGGGTGTGGCGGCCGTGCTGGCGTTCCGGCCGCCGGCGCCCGTGGCGGACGCGCCGCCGTCCGAGTTCGCCGCCGGACGCGCCGAGCGGCACCTGGCGGCCATCGCCCGACGACCGCACCCGATCGGGTCGGCGGACAACGAGCGCGTCCGCGAGTACCTCGTCGACACCGCCCGCGGCCTCGGCGCGGACGTGGTGGTGGAGTCCGACGAGGTCGTCCGGCCGTGGCGGGGCGTCCGGGTGGCCACCACGCACAACGTCGTCGCACGCGTGCGCGGCACGGAACCGTCGGTCAGCGGCGGCAAGGCGTTGCTGCTGGTCGCGCACTACGACTCGGTGCCGACCGGTCCCGGCGCGGCCGACGACGGCGCGGCGGTCGCGGCGATGCTGGAGGCGTTGCGCGCGCTGAGGACCGGCGGTGTGCGCAACGACGTGGTGTTCCTGTTCACCGACGGCGAGGAGGCCGGGGCGCTCGGCGCGGCGGCGTACGTGGAACGCCACGGGGTCGACGGCGTCGGCGCGGTGCTGAACTGGGAGGCGCGGGGCAGCGGCGGGCCGGTGTGGATGTTCCAGACGGGTGCGGACAACGCGCCGCTCGTGTCGGCGTTCGGCGAGGCGAGCAGCAGGCCCATCGCGAACTCGTTCGCCTACGAGGTCTACCGGCGGATGCCGAACTACAGCGACTTCACCCTGTTCGCGGAGGCGGGCGCACGGGGGTTGAACAGCGCGTTCATCGAGCACGTCGGCGACTACCACTCGCCGTACGACGACCTGGAGCGGCTGGACCGGGGCAGCCTGCAGCACCACGGCGAGACGATGGTGGGACTGGTGCGGGCGTTGGGCGACCGAGACCTGCGGGCCGGCGCCGGTGACGCGGTGTACTTCGACCTGTTCTCCCGGGTGCTGGTGCGCTACCCGACGTGGCTCGCGGTGGCGCTGGCCGCGGTGACGGTCCTCGCGCTGGCGTCGCTGCTGGTCCTGGGTGTCCGAAGTGGACGATTGCGGTGGCGGGCGGTGGCCGCCGTGGCCGGGGTCGCGGTCGGCGCGGTGGTCGTGGCGGGCGCGTCGGCGTTCGGGGTGTGGGCACTCGTGGCGGCCGTCCGGCCGGGGTTGGGGTTCCTGGCGTTGTCGGAGCCGCCCGAGCGGGGCTGGTTCGTCGCCGGGTTCTGCCTGCTCGGGGCGGCGGTGCTGCTGGCGGCGGCACGGGTGGTGCGGCGGTGGTCGCCGGCCGAGGTCGTCGCCGGAGTTCTGGTGGTGACGGGCGTGCTGCTGGCGGCCACCACGGTGGCCGTGCCGGGTGCCGGGTTCCTGTTCCAGTGGACCCTGCTGGCCGGCCTGCCCGCGTTGCGGACGACCCGGGCGGCCTTCCTCCCGCCGCTGGTCGCGGCGGCGATCTACCCGCCGTTGGTCGGCACGATGATGGTGGCGCTGGGCATGCCGCTGAGCGCCGTGGCGGTGGTGTTCGCGGTCCTGGCCGGTGTGCTGCTGCTGCCGTTGCTGACGGGGTGGCGCTCGTGGCGGCCGGCGCTCGGCGCGGCGGCGGTCGCGGTGGCGCTGATCGCGGTGGGGACGGTGCGGTTCGGCTTCGCACCGGACGAGCCGCGGCCCGACTCGCTGATCTACCTGCAGGACACGGGCGGCGCGAGCTGGCTGTCCGCCGATCCCGCGCCCGACGAGTGGACCTCGCGGGTGCTGGGGGAGGACCCGGAACGGGTGACGTTGCCGTACCCGGCGCTGGACCGGCCGATGATGCGCGCCGCCGCGCCCGACCTGGGCCTGCCCGCGCCCACCGTCGTCCCGGTGGCCACCGCCGAGGCCGCGGTGCGGACGGTGACGTTCCGCGTCACGCCGAACGCGCGCGCGTGGCGGACGCACGTGACGCTGTCCGGCCCCGGTCGGCCGGCGTGCCGCCTCGGCGCCACGCCCCTCCCCGGCGCCACCCTGGACCTGTACGGCCCGTCCGCTCGCGAGATCACCTGCGACCTGGACCTCGGCGCGCCGCTGGAGGTGGCCGTGGCCGACCAGTGGGCCGGGCTGCCCGCCGAGGCGTCCTCCCTGGTCGGCCCCCGCCCACCCGACGCCATGCCGGTGCAGTCCGGCAGCCGCGCGTTCGACGCCGCCGTGGTCCGCGCCGAGTTCCGCCTCTGACCGCTCGTCACCCGGCCCTGACGCGGGCGCCGACCAGACCGGCCACCGCGAGTCCCGCGCACAGCCACGCGAACCAGTCGCCCAACCGCGCGTACGGCGTCGGCCCCTCACCCGTCGGCACGTCGGCGACCACCACGGTGAACGGGCCCCCGCCGCCGGTGGCCGCCTCGCCGACCACCCGACCTCGGGCGTCGGACGCCATCAACCGCGTCTTGCGCCCGCCCCACGCCACCGCGACCCCGTTCTCGGCACCGCGCAGCAACGCCGTGCGGCTGTGCTGCCACCCGTTGTCGTCCTCGTCGGACGCCGGGATCGCCAGCAGCCGCGCGCCGGCCGTCGCGTAGTCCGAGCTCGGGTCGGGGTGGTTGACGTCGGCGCAGATCGCGACACCGGTCGAGCCGAGGAGCGCGAGGTCGCGCCCGGCCGGGCTGACCAGGTCGTGGTGCTTGAGGTACTTCACGGGCTCGCCGCCGGACGCGGGGAACGTCACCGCGTAGTTGTACTTCTTCCCGTCGGTCCACTGGGCGAAGCCGACCACGATGTCGATGCCCTCCGCGCGGGCGAGCGCGGTCATGGTGTCCACCAGCACCGCGGGGCGGGCCTCGCGCGCGCCGAACGCGGCCTCGGGCAGCACCGCGACCCGCACCCCGTCCGGCAGCGCCTCGACCTGCCGCGCGTACGCGGCGACCAACTCGGGTCCGGCCGGCGTGCCCAGGTCGGTGGCCCAGCCGTGGTTGTTGCTCGCCACCAGCGCGACGCGCTGCACCGGCCCGTCGTCCTGGGCCAGCCGCACCGCACCGCCGATCGACACCGCCGCGAGCACGACACCGGCGAACGCGGCGACCCGCACGTCACGCCTGGTCACCACGGCGGCGACGGCGGCCGGCGCGAAGAGGACGAGGTACTCGACGCCCCACGCGCCGGTGATCGCGGTGGTCTGCAGGACCAGCGGCACGTCGGCCTGCGTCGTCGCGAGCGTGCCCATGATCCCGACGGGGTTGGTCGACGCCGCCACGTACAGCACCGCGACCCAGGCGGCGGGCGCCGTGGTCACCGCGAGCAGCGCGCGTCCGCGGTTCAGCAGTGCCCGGAACAGGGTCACCACCAGGGCGAAGGTCGCCGCCATCCCGATCCCGATGGCGACGCCCCACGGTAACAGCGGCAGGTCGTGCGAGTGGGCCAGGAACGGCCAGGTGTTGGTCAGCCCCAACAGGCACGCCCCGAACGCCAGGGCCGCGGCGACGCGCCCGGACGTGCGTGGCGCGACGAGGAGCACGGGCAGCGGGGCGAGCCAGGCCAGCGCGGCTATCGGCGCCAGTCCCGTGCCGAAGTAGAACAGGGCGGCCGAGCCCAACCCGGCCAGGACCACCAGCGGAAGCTCACGTTCGGAGTCCATTGAGGACCCTTCTGGTCGTGCGCTTGCACAGCGCGCGGAAGTCGTTCTCGGACAGGGTCATCCGGCCGCCCAGGTACAGCTGGACCAGGCCCATGACCGGTGTGGTGACGGCCAACGCGACCTCCAGGGGGTCGTCGTCGCGCAGCACGCCGTCCGCCAAGGCCTGCTCGACGGTCGCGAACACCGGCGCGAACGCGGGCGAGCCGCCGGTGTGGAAGTCGTCCGGGAACCGCAGCGCGTCGGGCCGGTGCTCGGTGACCAGGTAGCGGTAGAGGTTCGGCCGGCCGAGCGCGAAGTCCAGGAACGCGTCGGCCAGCGCGTCGAGCCGCTGGGCCAGGCCCAGTCCGCGGCCGCGTCCGGCCCAGTCGGCGGTCAGCTCTGCCACCGCCGCGTCCGCCACCGAGCGCAGCAGCGCTTCACGGTTGGGGAAGTGGCGGTAGGTGGCCATGGCGGTCACCCCGGCATCCGCCGCCACCCGCCGCATGCTCACCGCCGGCGCGCCTTCCGCCAGCAGGATCGCCAACGCCGCCGCCGAGATCCGGTCGGCCGTCTCCGTCATGTCTACACCGTACACAGCGTGGGTCTACGCCGTAGACGTTCCGGTGCGGCGAGGAAGGCGGTGGCGCGGCGCCCGGGCCGCTCAGGGCAGCCGCACCAGCGCGAGGTCGGCGAGCAGGGACGCGGACGGCAGCGCGATCGTCGCGATGTCCGGCAGCACCGGAACGGCCGGCACGGCGGTGGCGCCGGCGGTGGTGGCGTTCGGGAACTGCGGTTGCGGGGCGGGTGCGGCCACGTCGGTGAACGGGATACCGCGAGGAGGCCTCGGGTTCGCCCACGTGCCGGACGGCGACTGGTCGGCGGCCGGGCAGGCCGCGGTCGTCGCGAGCCCGTCGGGCGCCGTCGTCACGAGGTCGTTGCCGCGCAGGCAGTTGCCCCGGCCCCGGGTGGCGGTGGGGAACGTCCAGCCGACGTCGACGCCGTTGGCCGCGAACGCGTTGTCCAGGACCTGGTTGCCGTTCGGCGGGATGTCGGCGGTCGCGGTGATCACCAGACCGGCGGTGGCGTTGCCGGCGATCCGGTTGCGGACGACCTGGTTGTCGCTGCCGCCGTCGATGCCGACGCCGATGCCCCACCCGCCGTCGGCCTGCTCGGGGGTCGGGTCCTGCTGGTTGGCCGCGATCAGGTTGCCGGCGACGACGGCGTCCTGCTGGGGGAGCAGCTTCTCCTGGTGGTCGGAGCCGCTGGTGAGCCCGACCCGGTTGCCGACGAGGCGGTTGCCGACCACGTACAGCTCGCCGCCCGCGTTGGTGCCCTCGTAGCCGACCGCGTTGAGCTCGGCGATGTTGTCCCGCACGACGATGCGGCACGGCTTGCACTGCCCGACGTAGATCCCGGAGTCGGCCGAGCCGGAGGTGTAGGAGTGCTCGATGACGCCGTCCTGGGCGGAGAACGCGTAGATGCCGTAGAGCCCGTTGCGGGTGGCGGTCACGTGGGAGACCAGGAACGACTTCAGGAACGTGACGGGCTCGTCGCCGGTGTCGTAGCCGCCGTCGCCCGGGGTGCCGCCGGCCGCCGCCGCCGAACCGGTGACCAGGACCCCGTTGTGCGTGTTGTTCTTGACGGTCAGGTTCTCCACGGCCACACCGGGCGCGGTGACGACGATGCCGTTCGGCTGCCGCAGCTGCCCGTCGATCACGACCCCGTCCCGGGACTCGCCGCGCAGGGTGATCCGGTCCGTGCCGACCTCGACCGACTCGTGGTAGACGCCGGGCGCGACCAGGACCAGGTCACCGGGCTGGGCGAGGGCCACCGCGGCGGAGATCGTCGGCGCGTCGACCGGCACCCGGATCGTCACGTGCGTGCCGGCGGGCCGCCTGCCCTCGGCGGCGCCGCCCTCGCCTGATCCGCCGCAGCCGGCCAGGACGAGCGCCGCGGTGATCACGACGAGGCCGAAACGAAGCATGGACCCAGTCTGGCACGACCGGCGGATTCGCCTGCGGTAGGGCGAATCTGGCACTCTCGCCACCGTGCGCCGAGCCGAAGACCACCCGTCACGCCGCACGTTCCTCGGCGCCGGGGCCACCGCGCTGGCCGCCGGTCTCGCCGCCGGGTGCGAACCGCGCGCCGCCGCCCCGCCCGAGCGGCACGACGTCCCGGCGGTGTCGCCGACAGGTCCTCATCAGGCCGGCATCACGCTCCCCGCGCAGGCCCAGCCCAACCTGCTGGTCGTGGTGGCCGACGTCGTCGACGACGTGGCGGTCGGCCCGCTGCTGGCCGAGCTGGGCGAAGCGGTGCGCACGCTGGCCGAGGGGACCGACGCGCGACTGCTCGGCCTGCCGCCGGGCGATCTCACCGTGACGATCGGGATCGGCCCCCGGCTGGTGCGCCTCGCCGACCCCGCCCTGCCCGGCGGCGCGGACCTCCCGCAGTTCTCCCGCGAGCGGATCGCCGAGCGGGAACGGGGCGGCGACCTGCTGGTGCAGGTCTGCGCCGGCGACCCGGTCGTCCTGTCGGTCGTCGCCGCGGCCCTGCTGGGCCAGGCCGGTGATCGGGTGCGCGAACGGTGGCGGCAGTCGGGGCGCCGCGGCGCGACCGTCGCGGTGGACCAGGGCATCACCGCGCCGCGCAACGCGTTCGGGTTCATCGACGGCATCGTGGGCCCGCACACGACCGCCGAACAGCAGCGGGACCTGTGGCTGGCCGGGCCGGCCCCGGTCGCGGGCGGCACGATCGCCGTGCTCCGCCGCATGGAGCTCGACCTGCCGAAGTTCGCCGCGCTGCCCGTCCCCGACCAGGAGGCGGTCTTCGGTCGGCGTCGGGACACCGGCGCGCCCCTCTCGGGCGGCGTCATCGCCTCCGACCCGGACCTCGGCGCGAAGACGCCGGACGGGCGCTACCTGATCCCGGCGGACGCCCACGTCCGCCGGGCGCACCCCAACGCGGTCGGCGTCGGCCACATGCTGCGCCGCTCGTACACCATCGACGAACCCGCGCCGGGCCTGCTGTTCATCAGCTTCCAGAACGACCTGCGGACGTTCACCAACACCCTCACCCGGATGGACGCCGTCGACGCCCTGCTGCCGTTCACCACCGCCACCGCCGCCGCGACGTTCCTGGTCCTGCCCGGGTTCGACCGGCAACACCCGCTGGGCGCCACGCTCTTCCGGTGAACGTCAGGTCCGGACGCGGTAGCGCAGCAGCACCACCCCGTTGCCGAACGCCCGGGTCTCGACCAGGTCGAGGTCCGCCTTGTCGTCCTCCGGCCCGAACATCGGCCGCCCGCGTCCCAGCAGCACGGGGTGGACGTACACCCGGTACTCGTCGACCAGGCCGAGGCGGCGGAACGAGGCGGCCAGGTCCGGGCCGCCCACGACCAGGTCGCCGCGCGCCGACGCCTTCAGCGCCCGCACCTCCTCCGCCACCACGTCGCGCACGATCGTCGCGTTCGGCCCCGCCGTCGCCAACGTCCGCGAGTACACGACCTTCGGCATGCCGCGCCAGATCCGGGCGAACTCCCGCTCGGGCGCGGAGGCGTCGGGGTCCTCGTCCGCCGTCGGCCAGTGCGCCTCCATCAGCTCGTAGGTCCGCCGACCCTCCAGGAACGCGCCCATCTCCGCGAACACGGTGTTGAAGTGCTCGTGCAGCTCTTCGTCCACGAGGTGCCAGTCGATCGACCCGTCGAGGTCCTCGAAGAAGCCGTCCACGGACACCGACAGGGAATACACGATCTTCCGCATGGGTCACTCACCAGTCGTGGAGGGTGCCGTCCGCCAGCCGGTTGACCGGCAGGTACGCGGCACGGTAGGGGAACCGGGCGGCCGCGTCCACGTCGAGCTCGACCCCCAACCCCGGCGCGTCGGACGGGTGCAGCAGGCCGTCGGCGAACGTGTAGGACGTCCGGAAGACCTCCAGCGTCCGCGCCGAGTGCCGCATGTACTCCTGGATGCCGAAGTTGTGCACGGCGAGGTCCAGGTGCAGCGCGGCGGCCATGCCGACCGGTGAGATGTCCGTCGGCCCGTGCATCCCCGACTTGACCCCGTACACGGCGGCGAAGTCCAGCACCTTCTTCAACGCCGTCACCCCGCCCGTGTGGGTGACCGCCGAACGGACGTAGTCGATCAGCCGCTCGCTCAGCAACGTCGTGTAGTCGTGGATCGAGTTGAACACCTCGCCGATCGCCAACGGCGTGGTGGTGTGCTGCCGGATCAGCCGCAACGCCGCCTGGTCCTCGCCGGGCGTCGCGTCCTCCAGCCAGAACAGGTCGTACGGCTCCAGCGCCTTCCCCAGCCGGGCCGCCTCGATCGGGGTCATCCGGTGGTGGCCGTCGTGCAGCAGCGGCAACGCCGGCCCGAACTCCGACCGCACCGCCTCGAACACCGAGGGCACGTGCCGCAGGTAGGCCCGCGTGTCCCAGCTCTCCTCCACCGGCAACGCCGTCGGCCGCGCCGGCTCGTAGTCGTACCGGTCACCGCCGCCGGCCGCCGACGCCGCCACCCCGTACACCGTCTCCAGCCCGGGAATCCCGGTCTGCACCCGGATCGCCCGGAACCCCAGCTCCAGGTGCAGCCGGATCGAGTCGAACAGCTCCGGCAGGTCACGCCCCGACGCGTGCCCGTAGGCCAGCGCGCCCACCCGGCACGCCCCGCCGAGCAGCTGGTACAGCGGCATCCCCGCCGCACGCGCCTTGATGTCCCACAGGGCCGTGTCCACGGCGGCGATCGCGGCCATCGTCACCGGACCGCGTCGCCAGTACGCGCCCCGGTACAGGTACTGCCAGGTGTCCTCGATGGCCGAGGCGTCGCGCCCCAGCAGCAGCGGCACGACGTGCTCGCGCAGGTACGCCTCCACCGCCAGCTCACGCCCGTTCAGCGTGGCGTCGCCCAGACCGGTGATCCCGTCCTCGGTGGTGATCCGCAGCGTGACGAAGTTCCGCCCCGGACAGGTCACCACGACCTCCACCGCCGCGATCTTCACGACTCCACCTCCCGCACCTCGGCCACCACGACGCCGTACGGGTCCAACTCCACGGAGCCCAACGGCGAGCCGTCCAACGCCACCAACCGCCCGTCGAGGACCGGGTCCACCGTGACCGGTGAGGCGTGCTGGCTGACGAACCACGCGAACACCCGCCCGTCGGAGGAGTGCTCCATCAGCCCCGTCATCACCAGCGGGTCGTCCACCCGGACCGCCGGGGGCACGCCGGCGACCGCGGCCAGCGCCGCGTACAGCCGCCACGTCGGTTCCGGGTTGACCCGCGGCGTCGAAGCGGCCATGTGCTCCAACGGGTAGGTGCACAGCACCATCCACCCGTCGCCGACCCGGTGCCGCAGCAGGGCGGGCCGCCCGTGCCCGTCGACCGCGACCACCTCCGCCCCGTCCGGCACGACCGGCAGGAACGCGCGCGACTCCGCCGTGCCGCCGACCCGGAACACCAGCTCCTCACCCGCGCCGATGCCGCCGAACCCGCGCTGGAACACCATCCGCAGCGAGTCGTCCTCGATCGGGTCGACCAACCCGTACCGCAGCTGCTTCACCACGCCGAACGTCTCGTCCAGCTTCGGCCACCACGGTCCGCGCTGCGTCCGGTGCTCGCCGACGAAGTACGACGCGTACACCACCGCGCCCGCCGCGGCGCGCTCCACCAACGCCCGCCACGTCGGCGCGGTGAGCTGCTTGACCGACGGCGCCAGGTACAACGCGCAGTCGTCCGGCACGCCGTCCAGCTCGCGCGCCACGCCCACGGGCAGGTCCGCCTCCCGTGCCGCGATGTACGCCTGCCGCGAGTTGTTCGCCACGCTCGTCGCGTCCTCGGGCTGCGTGAACGGGTACCGCGCCTCCAGGAACGACGACACCAGCAGCGCGATCGAGGTGTCCGGCCGCCGCAGCCGCGCGAAGTCCGTGCGCCGCAACACCTCCGTGAACGCCCGCACCTCCCGCAGCTGCGCTTTCGGCCGTCCCGAGGAGTCCGTGAGGCCGAAGTGCATCTCGAACGGGTGGTGCCGGTAGGGCTCCTGGTCGGCCAGGTCGTCGTAGTCGGTGTTGTTCCACGGTATCCAGCCGGTCGCGCCCGCCAGCAACGTCGTGTGCAGGACCTGCCGGTAGTAGTGGGCGGCGTTCTCCTCCGACGCGTAGTCGGACGTCACGCCGAACTCCTCCAGCACCACGGGCCTGCCGCCGATGTCGAGCAGCTCGCAGACGAACGCCGCGCCGAGGTGCAGCCGCAGCTGGTCGTCCTCCATCCGGTACACGTGCGGCCCGTGGAAGTCGATCAACGGCGCCAGGTCGCGCACCCGGAAGCCGTTGTCCAGCCCCGTGACCTCCACGCCCCACGCGCCGTCGCCGACCGACACCGGCTGCGTCGCGCCCGCCGCGCGGATCTCCCCGATCAGTGCCGCCGCCCACGCGGTCACCGCGTCCGGGTCCAGCGTGCCGATGCCCCGCGACCGCCAGTCGGCGTAGATCGGGATCTCGTTGCTCAGCAGCCACCCCGCCACCGCCGGGTGGTCGTGCCACCGGCCGGTCAGCTCGCGGACGTACCAGCGCTGCCGGTCCAGGAACGACGCGTCGGCGAAGACGTCCCGGCCGTCGCGCCACGGCGGGTCCCAGTTCTGACCCGACATGTGCCCCACGACGAACGTCGGGATGGTCCGCATGCCCAGCGCGTGGTGCCGGTCGAGGAAGTCGTCGTACCTGGCGAGCAGCTCCGGGTCGAGCGCGTCCTCGGTCGGCATGAAGTCCGGCCAGTAGAAGAAGCTGCGGGTCAGGCCGATCCCGTGGTCGCGCATCACCAGCAGCTCCTCGTCCACGACCGCCGGGTCGTAGTCGCGCCACATCAACGGGCCACCGGTCCGCGACCAGTAGTTGACCCCCACCCAGGTGTCGGGGCCGGCGAGCTTGGCGGAGTTGCGCTGCATGGCCACAGGTATATCGTTTAACCTGGCGTCTGTCGAGGCACTGGGGCCGATCGGTGTAACGTTCACCGGGTGCCGAGCCGCAAGCCGACGATCACCGACGTCGCCGCCCTCGCCGGGGTGTCGGTGGCGGCCGTGTCGAAGGTCGTCAACGGCAAGGGCAGCATCTCCGCGGCCACCCGCGAACGCGTCCTCACCGCCGCGAGCAAGCTCCGGTGGACGCCGTCCGCCGCCGCCGTCGCGCTGCGCTCGGCGAAGACCCGCGCGATCGGCATGGTCGCCAAGCGGTCGCCGGACCTGCTCAGCGCCGACCCGCACTTCACCCTGCTGATCTCCGGCATCGAGAGCGAGCTGTCCCCGCTCGGGTACGGCCTGCTGCTGCACATCGTCGGCGAGGAGCCGAGCGCGGAGGAGGCCGCCTACCGCAGGCTGGCCGACGAACGCCGGGTGGACGGCGTCGTGCTCACCGAGAGCCGGATCGGCGACACCCGGTTCGAGCTGCTGCGGACCCTCGGCGTGAACGCCGTGCTGATCGGCACGCCGTGGCGGGACGACCCCGTGCCGTCGGTGCAGGCGACCGGGCTCGACAGCGGCCTCCGCGCGGCCGTCGAGCACCTCGTCGCACACGGGCACCGGCGCGTCGCCTACGTCTCCGGCCCCGAGGACCGCGTCCACACGCTCTACCGGCGGCGCGTGGTCGAGGACGCGCTGGCGGCGCACGACCTCGCGCCCAGCCACTCGATCGTCTCCGACTTCACCGCGGCCGGCGCGGTCGACGCCACCGCCAGGCTCCTCGCCGACCGCCGACGCCCCACCGCCGTGCTGTTCGCCAACGACTCCATGGCCGTGGCCGGGATGAGCGCGGCCCGCCGGCTCGGCGTCGACGTGCCCGGCGAGCTGTCGGTGATCGGCCACGACGACCTGCCGCTCGGCGAGCTGGTCTACCCGCAGCTCACCACCGTGCGCCAGGACCTCGTCGGCCTCGGCCGTGCGGCGGCGCGCGTGCTGCTCGCGTCCCTGGACGAGATCGAGGACGCCTCGGTCGAGGTCCGACCGCCCGAACTGGTGGTCCGCGAGTCCACGGGCCCGGCCCCCGACCGCACGTAAAGTGGAGCGCATGCGCACACGGCCGACGTTGAGCTGGACGCCGACCGGCGCGCCGTTGCCGCGCACCACCAGCCTGGACGAGGTCGTGCGGGTGGTCGCGGACGGTCGGGTGCTGGTGCTCAGCGGCGCGGGCCTGTCCACCGAGTCCGGCATCCCGGACTACCGGGGCGCGGCGGGCAGCCTGCGCAAGCACACCCCGATGACCTACGACGAGTTCGTCGGCAGCGCCGAGGGCAGGCGCCGGTACTGGGCGCGCAGCCACCTCGGCTGGCGGACCATCGCCCGCGCCGCGCCCAACGCCGGCCACCGCGCCGTGGCCGAGCTGCGCGCCCGCGGCCACCTGTCCGGCGTGATCACGCAGAACGTCGACGGCCTGCACCAGGCCGCCGGCACGCCCGACGTGGTCGAGCTGCACGGCGGCCTGGACCGGGTCGTGTGCCTGGACTGCCGGGCGGTGAGCCCCCGCGAGGACCTCGACCGCCGGTTCCGCGCCGCCAACCCGGCGTTCGAGGCCACCTCCACCAGGATCAACCCGGACGGCGACGTCGACCTGGCCGAGCACGAGGTGCGGTCGTTCCGGCTGGTCGGGTGCGCCGACTGCGCGAGCGGCGTGCTGAAACCGGACGTGGTGTTCTTCGGCGAGAACGTGCCGCGACCGCGCGTCGAGCAGTGCTACCGCCTGGTGGACGGCGCCGACGCGCTGCTCGTGCTCGGCTCCTCGCTGACCGTCATGTCCGGCCTGCGGTTCGTCCGGCGCGCCGCGGCCGCCGGCAAGCCGGTCCTCATCGTCAACAAGGGCGAGACCAGGGGCGACGTCCACGCGACCGTCCGCGTCGACCGGCCCCTCGGCCCGGCCCTGACCGAGCTGCTCGCCCGGTTGTAGCGCTCCGTCCCCGAAGGCGGCCCCGATGTCACCCGACGGGGTGAGCGGTGTCCTTCGGCCGCGTGCCGGCGGAACAGCCGGGTACGCCCCGGGACATGACGAGCGAAACCGTCGACGTGCGCGCACGGACGCCGGTGGCGCCGGACGGGAGGCTCGGCGCCGCCCCGCTGCACCCCGGTCTGAGCGATCCCGCGTACGTCCGCCGCCGTGACGCGATCGCGGCCCTGGCCGAGGACCACGAGGTGGGCGCGCCCTCACCTCCGGTCGCCTACACCGAGCGGGAGCACGAGACCTGGCGGCAGGTCCACGCCGCGCTGACCGCGGCCCAGCGGGACACGGTGTGCCGGGCGGTGTTGCGCGCCCGGGACGCCGCACCCGTACCCGCCGACCACGTGCCGCAGCACGCCGAGGTCGGCGACCGCCTCCACGAGCTGACCGGGTTCCGGTTCACCCTCGCCGGCGGGCTCGTGCCGGACGAGCGGTTCCTGGGCTCCATGGCGCGCGGGTACTTCCACGCCGTGCAGTACGTGCGGCACCCGGCGATGCCCCTGTACACGCCCGAGCCCGACGTCGTGCACGACGTGTTCGGCCACGGCACGCACCTGTCCGCGCCGTGGTTCGCCGACCTCTACCGGCTGGTCGGCGCGGCGGCGTCCCGGGTGTCCAGCGAGGATGCCCTGGACCTGATCAGCCGCGTGTACTGGTTCACCCTGGAGTACGGCGTCACGTTCGAGCAGGGGCGGGTCAAGGCGTACGGGGCGGCGCTGCTGTCCTCCTACGGCGAGCTCGGGCAGCTGCACCGCGCCGACATCCGGCCGTGGGCCGTCGAACGGGTCGTGGACACGCCGTACGTCGCGGCCGGGTACCAGCCGGTGCTGTACGCGACGCGCTCGCTGGACCACGTCGCCGACGCCCTGCACGACTTCCTGGACGACTTCGACGAGGGCACCCGCGACCGCCTGGGCCTGCCCTCGCGGGCCGAGCGCGGCGCCGTCGCCTGACGTCGCCGCTCGCCCGTCCTCAGCCGCGTCTCAAGCGCAGCACGACGTCCGACCGCGTGCCGTGCACCTGCTCCGGGCTGATCACCACGCGCTCGACCGACTCGTCCACCTCCACCACCCACTCGGGGCCCAGGGCGAGGGAGTCCAGCACCTCGGCGTTCGTCGGGAACCGGTAGTCCACCGGCGGGTTGTCCGCCAGCCACGTGGGCCAGCCGGCGTGCCCCACGACCAGCAGCCTCCCGCCGGGCGCCACCGCCTCGGCCGCCCGCGCCAGGATGCCCTCCCGCTCGCCCTCCGCGGCCACCGACGAGTGCAGGAACTGCGCCGAGACCAGGTCGAACCTCCCGGTCGGGAACGAGCGCGCCAGGTCGTGCCGCTGCCAGTCGATGCGCGCGGCCAGCCCCAGCTCGGTGGCCCGGGCCGCACCCCTGGCCAGGGCGACGGCGGACACGTCGACCGCGGTCACCTGCCAGCCCTGCTCGGCCAGCCACAACGCATCACCCCCCTCGCCGCAGCCCAGGTCGAGCGCGGCGCCCGGGTCGAGGTGGGCGACCTCGCGCACCAGCAGCTCGTTGGCCTTGCCGGTCCACACCTGGTCGCGGTCGCGGTAGAACGTCTCCCAGTACTCCTCAGTTGCGTCCATGCCCCGATAGTGCGGACCACCCCGGCAGACCGGCAAAGAAAGTTGCCGATCCGGCAACTCGGCGGCCGGTGCAACCCCGCGGGGCGCAAGTGCGTAGGTGTGGTGACCGCAGGACATCAGGGGAGGGCGACGGGTGGGGCGCGACGACGAGTTCTCCCGGTTCTTCGCGAGCCGGTTCGACCAGGCTCGACGCACTGCGTACGCGCTGTGCGGCGACTGGGGCGAGGCCGAGGAGATCGCGCAGGGCGCGTTCGTCCGCCTGTACGCCCACTGGCCCAAGGTGCGGCGGGAGAGCGCGGAAGCGTACCTGCGCACCATCGTGACCAGGCTGTTCCTCGACTCGCGGCGCCGGGGCAGGCGACGTGAGCAGAGCGTGGCCTCGCCGCCGGAGTCGGCCGTCGAGGCGGACACCTCCAGCGACGAGCGCCAGCCGTTGCTGGCCGCGTTGCGGCACGTGCCGCCGCGGCAGCGGGCCGTGCTCGTGCTGCGGTACGTGCACGACCTCTCGGTCGAGCAGGCGGCGGAGGCGCTGCGGTGCTCCACCGGCACGGTGAAGAGCCAGACCGCCCGCGGGTTGCAGGCGCTCCGCGAGGCCTATCGCGGCGCGGTCACCTCGGACAAGGCCTGACGGAGGGTGCGTGATGTGGGACGAGCAGGAGTTGAGCGGCCGGCTGAAGTCCGAAGTGGACGGACCGGCGCCCGCCGTGCGGACGGACTTGGCGGACGTGCTCAAACGGGGCCGTCGCAGGTTGCTGGCGCGTCGCGTCGGCGCGTCGGCGGGCGTGCTGGCGGTCGTCGGCGCGGTCGGCTTCGGCACGGCCGCGCTGGGCGAGCTCGCCGCGCCGCCGGACGCGCGACCCGGTAGCGACGGGCCGGTGGTGACGACGTCGCCCGCGACCCCGGGTCCGGAGTGGACGACCGTGGACCGGCCGACGCGCATCGCCTACGGCACCTTCACCCCCGCGTCGACCGCGCCACCGCCGGCCGGCCGCGAGATCCTGGCCATCCCGCAGTGCGACATGGGCGCCGGCAGCCGGTTCACCACGTGGACCTCGCCACGCCCGCCCCTGCCCGTGCTGAACGCGTGGGAACTCGCGGTGGCGCAGGTCGCGTCACCCGCGAAGGTGAGCGAGCTGCACACCCGTGTGATCCCCGCCAACAAGGAGAAGCACCCCGACTCGGTGGACGGGCACGTCCAGTGGCTCGACGTCACCGACGAGCACGGCACCGGCAGCGTTGACCTGAAGGCCGGCCACACCACCGTCGACCCGGTCGCGGCGGCCGACGAGGAGGTGTTCGCGGAAGGCAACTGCGTCCCGCCGCGACGACTGGTCCGCGCGGACGGGACGGTGCTCCAGTTCTACCCGATCCGGGTGAGCGAGCCGTTCCAGTCGGTGGCGCAGGTGCTGCGCGTCTACATGACGACCGGCGCGACCTACGCGATCACGGTGGCGAACTTCGGCAGCCCGGACTTCTCGTGGCGGGAGGAGGACAGCTCGTTCGACCGCACGGGCGCGGGACGCGAGACGCTGCCGTTGACCGAGGAGCAGCTGACCAGGATCGGCCTGGCTGTCGCCGACGCCGCGTAACCACGGCCACCGCCACACGCCTGCCGTCGGCCCGCCCGGACACCGGCCACCGGCGGCCCGCGCGCCTGCCATTCGCCCGCCCATGCGCCGGCTGGTGCGGCGTGCTCCGAGCGTCGGTATTCGCGCCGGCCGACCGAGGCGTGAAGTCGTTGTGTAGTCGGCGGGTTAGCTCGATCGTGTAGTCACCTATCGCTCGAACGAGTCGAGGTCTTTCGGGTTCTACGCTCCCCTTCCGATATCGGGATCACACCGACCGCGTCCGCGTGCCGGCTGTCTCCACGGGCCGTTATCTCCAGGGGAAGGTCGCGTGACTGGCTACCTCGAACTCGCCGCGTCGGCGGTGCTGTACGCGCTGGGCATCGTCGCCCAGTCGATCGCCTCCCGGCGCGCCGACGAAGGCGGCGGCGGGCTCGGGCTGCTCGCCAGGCTCGCCCGCGACCGGCTCTACCTCCTCGGCTTCGCGGGCCAGGTGGGCGGGTTCGCGCTGGCGTTCCTGGCCCGCGCCGAACTGCCGCTGTACCTCGTCCAGGCCGGCTCGTCGTGCGCGGTGGGCCTGGCCACGCTCTTCGGCATCGCCGTGCTCGGCTGGCGGGTCCGCGTGATCGAGGTCGTGGTGCTCGTCGTGATGGCGACGGGGCTGGTGCTGCTCGTCGCGGCGGCCACGCCGTCGGCCGCGCACGACGTGCCCCAAGGCCTCGGCATCGTCCTGTTCGGACTGCCCCTGGTCGCGCTCGTGCTGGTGCAGCGCCGGATCGGCGGCGTGGTGCCGCTGGCCGCGTCCGCCGGCCTGGCGTTCGCGGTGGTCGCCATGACGAGCCGGACGCTCGCCGACGAACCGTTCCTCACCCTCCCGCTGTACCCGCTGGCGTGGTTGATGATCGCCGCAGCCCTGGTCGGCCAGTCCTACCTCGCGCTGTCCCTGCGCCGCGGCTCGGCCACCTCGACGGTCGCCACCATGGACGCCACCACCGTCGTGCTCACCTCGATCATCGGCATCGCCGCCCTCGGCGACCGGATCACACCCGGCCGCGAGTGGTGGGTGGCGCTCGGCGTCGCGCTCGTCGTGTCCGGCGTGCTGCTGCTCGGCTTCGCCGACCGCTTCGCCAAGGCGCCGGCGGAGGTGACCGGGTGAACACCGCCAGCGTCTCCCTCGACCTCGACAACCTCTGGGCCTACCTCAAGACCCACGGCGACCCCGGGTGGGAACGCCGCCCCAGCTTCCTGCCCACCGCCGTGCCACGACTGCTCGAAGCCTTCGGCACGCACGGCCTCACCACGACCGTCTTCGTCGTCGGCGCGGACGCCGAACGCGACGACGGCGCCCAGGCCGTCGCCGACATCACCGCCGCCGGGCACGAGATCGGCAACCACTCCTACGGCCACGAACCCTGGCTGCACCGCTACACCCGCGACCGGCTCGAAGCCGAGCTCGCCCGCACCGAGGCGGCCATCGTCGCCGCGGGCGCGCCTCGACCGACCGGCTTCCGCGGTCCCGGCTACAGCGTCACCCGCGACCTGCTGGAACTGCTCGCCGAACGCGGCTACCGCTACGACGCCAGCACCCTGCCCACCTGGATCGGCCCGCTCGCCCGCGCCTACCACAACCGCACCGCGCCGACCGGCGGCGAACGCGACCTGTTCGGCGGCTTCTCCCGCGTCCGCGCGCCCAACGCCGCCTACCGCTGGCGCGTCGGCACGGGCCTGGTCGAGCTGCCGGTCACCACCATGCCGCTGCTGCGCGTCCCGATCCACGGCTCGTACCTGCTGCAACTGCACCAAGTCTCGCCGCGGTTGGCCCGTGCGTACTTCACCGCAGCGTTGCATTTGTGCCGGGCACGCGGCGTTCAGCCGTCGCTGCTGCTGCACCCCACCGACGTGCTCGGCGCGGCCGAGGCGCCCGGCATGGAGTTCTTCCCCGGCATGGCGGTGCCCGGCGCGCGGAAGGTCGAGTTCCTCGGCTGGGTGCTGGGCGCGCTGCGCGAGCACCACTTCGAGGTGATCGGCACCGGCGCCCACGTCGACCGGCTCGACGCGGGCCTGCGCGAGCACGACACCGGGCTGCTGGCGCGGTGCGGGGGATGACGTCGCGGATGCGGGGGAGGGCGTGGCGTGGTGCGGCCCGTGATGCCGCGTCGCGTGGTGCGGGCGGTGACGTGGCGTGGCGTGGTGCGGGGGATGGCGCGGCGTGGCGTGGTGCGGCCGGTGATGCGGCGTGGCGTGGTGCGGGCGGTGACGTGGCGGGCGCGGTGGGCGGGATGACGTGGCTGGTGCGGGCCCTGGCGTGCGCGACGGTGTTCGCCGCGCCGCTGGAGGGCTACCTCCTGCACGTGCACGGCCACCTGGCCAAGGCGCCGTCCGCCCTGCTGGTGCTCGTCTGGGCCGTCCTGCGGGTGCGGCAACGCCGCGCGCCCGAGCCGCACCCGGTCCACGTGGTCCTCGCCGCGCTCGCCGTCGTGCTGCTGGCGTCCTGGGCGGTGCACGCGGGAGGCCCGTTCGCGACCGGGTACGCCCTGCGCTGGCTGCCGTTCCTGCTGGTCACGGTGGTGCTGATCGACGTCGTCTCCCGTGAGGTGCCGCTGCGGGCGGTGCTCGCCGCGACCGTGGCCGGAGCCGTGGTGTCGGCCGTCGGCGCGCTGCTCGGCATGGTCGCCGAGGGGCAGACCCGGGCCGCCGGGCCGCTGGAGGACCCGAACGACCTGGCCTACTTCCTGGTCGCCGCCCTGCCGCTGCTGGTCGCGCTGCGCCGCTCGGTCCTGACCGCGGCGGCGGCCGTCGTGCTGGCGGCGGGCGCGGCGGCGACGTTCTCCCGGGGCGGCGCGCTCGCCCTCACCGCCGCCGTCGCGTGGCTGCTGGCCCGCCGCGCGGTGCCGCTCAAGGCGTTGGCGGGCGGCGTGGCGGCGCTGGCCGTGCTCGGCGTGGCCGCCGTCCTGTTCGCCGGACCGGAGCTGGACCGGGCGGTGCGGGAGAAGACCCACGTCGCCGGGACCAACGTGGACACCCGCGAACTGCGCTGGCAGGCCGCCGCGCGCATGGTCGCCGAACACCCCACGCTCGGCGTGGGGCCGGGCGGGTTCCGCGAGGGCTACCCCGCCGCCTCGAACAACGCCGAGATCGACGAGCAGACCCCGGTGGCGCACAACATGTACCTGGAGATCGCCGCCGAACTCGGGGTGCCCGGTTTCGCGCTGTTCGCCGGGCTGCTGGTGCTCACCGCGGTCACGTGCGCACGCGTGCGCCGCACCACCGACGACCCGCTGCCGATCGTCGCCGTCCAGGCGTCCCTGATCGCGGTCGTGGTCGCCTCGACCTTCCTGTCCCAGCAGTACTACCTGCCGTTGTGGTCGCTGGTCGCGGTCGTGGCCGCGGCCGACCTGCGTCTGAGGAGAGCGAGCGACGTTGCGTGTGCTCCACGTGATCAGTGAGATGGGTACCGGCGGCGCCGAAGCGCTCGTCGCCGGGATGGCCAGGTCGGGCGGTCAGTTCGGCTGGCAGTCGGCCGTGGCCAGCGGCGGCGGGCACCGGGCCGAGGCGTTGCGCGCGTGCGGCGTGCCGACGTTCACCGTGCCCGTCGCCCGGCGCAGGGCGACCGGCGTGCTGCGCGCGACCACGGCCACCAAGGCCGCGATCCGCAGCTTCCGGCCGCAGGTCGTGCTGGCGCACAACGTGTCGGCCAGCCTCGTCGCGCGCCTGGCCGTGCTGCCGGGGAAGCTGCCGCTGCTGACCGTGTTCCACGGCGTCGCGGAGACCGACTACACCGGCGCGGCCCGCATCCTCAAGCGGACCTCGCGCACGGTCGTCGCGGTCGCCGACGCCACGGCCGACCGGCTGCGCGCGGCGGGCGTGCCCGACCCGGTGGTGATCCCGAACGCGGTGTTCCCGCAACCCGAACGGGTGGACCGGAACGCGGTCCGGGCGGTGCACGGCGTCGCGCCGGACGTGCCGGTCGCGCTGTGCCCGGCCCGGCTGGAACCGCAGAAGCGGCACGACGTGCTGCTGGAGGCGTGGGCGAAGCTCGACGGCGATGCGGTGCTGTGGCTGGCCGGCGACGGCAGCCTCCGCGACGTGCTGCGCGTGCGCGCCGCCGAGCTGGGCGTCGCGGACCGGGTGCGGTTCCTGGGCAACCGCTGCGACGTGCCCGACCTGCTGGCCGCCGCCGACGTCACCGTGCTCACCAGCGACTGGGAGGGCATGCCGATCGCGGTGCTGGAGTCGCTGGCCGCCGGACGTCCCGTGGTGGCGACCGATGTGGACGGCGTGCGGCAGGCGTTGGCCGGTGGCGGGGGAGTGGTGGTGCCGCGCCGCGATCCCGGCGCGACGGCCGAGGCGTTGCGGTCACTGCTGTTCGACCCGCGGGCCAGGGCCGACCTGGCCGAGGCGGGCCGTGCGTCCGTGCGGCGCGAGCACGACCCGCGTCTGCTGATGCGGTCCTACGACGAACTGCTGCGCACCGCGATCGGAGCGTCATGAGGGGTCTGAGCGTGTTGTGGGACGTGCGCGTCCCGGAGGTGCCCGCGGTCCTGAAGCGTCCGCTGGCGGTCAGCCTCGCGATCGCGCTGCTGGTCGCGACCGCCGTGGTGGTCGCGGTGGAGGTGGCGGGCAAGGAGTACGAGAGCCGAGTCGGCGTGCTCGCGGTGCCGGCCGTCGGCGATCCCGACCAACCGCCCGAGGCCAGCTTCGGCGAGGTGGTCGCGTTGTCGCTGCCCGCGCTGGTCGAGGTGTCGCGCAGCCCGTCCGTGCTGCGGGGTCCGGCCGGGGAGCTGGGCACCACGATCGACGACCTGGCCGGCCGGGTGTCGGTGGAGCTGGTGCCGGCCTCCGGCCTGGCCCGGCTGTCGGTGCGGGCCGACAGCGCCGACCGGGCCGCGCAGGCCGCGACCCGGATCGCGCAGACCGTGGTGGAGGCCGACCTGTTCGCGCCCGCCGCCCGGCTGCGCCTGCTCGACCGGCCCGAGACCACGCAGGTCGCCCCGGACCGGCCGCTGGCCTACGGCCTGGCGCTGATCGCCGGTGTGCTGGCCGGTCTGGCCGCGCACGCCGTCGGCCACCTGCGCCGGACCCGGCCGCGTGACCAGGTGCGCGCGGCGCTCACCGCTGGTGGCGTGCGGCGGCCGGTGGCCGTGCTGCCCGACGACGACCCCGACTTGGCGCAGCGGTTGGCCTTGCTGTGCGAGGCGTCGGCACGGCCCGCGCGCGTCGTGGCGGTAATCCCGGAGCTGGCCGACCGCGCCGAGGCCCTGGCCGGTGAGCTGCCGGAGAAGACCGGCGAGCCCGCCGACGGCGACGCGGTGATCGCGGTCGTGCCCCACGGCGGGCGGCAGGACGAGCTGGCGACCGTGGTCGGCGCGTTGCCGGCCGCGGCGACCCTGGTGGCGGTGGTGACGTGCTGAAGACCGTGGCGCTGAAGGCGGCTGTGGTGAAGACCGCGGCGTTGAAGGCTCTTGCGTCGAAGGACAAGGTGCGGGTGCTCACCGCGCTGGTGGTGTTGGTCGGGGCGGTGGCGTCGTGGCGTGCGCTGCGGCCGTCGTGGCAGGTGCCGCTGCCGACCTGGGCCACCCGGCCCGAGGAGCGGATGCAGGACTTCCGGGACGCGCTGTACTTCCCGATCCGCGAGTTCCTGGCGGGCGGCAACCCGTACGACCCGGCCACGATGGTCGAGCACTGGCCGGTGCGGCAGACCTTCAACCTGTACCAGCCCTACCACCTGCTGCTGCACGCGCCGTTCGCGCTGCCGGGGTACCGGGTGGGCGCCGTGGCGTTCGCGTTGGCGTCGCTGGTGCTGCTGGTCGCGCTCGCGGTGCTGGCGGCCGGCCGGTTGCGCCCGCACGTGCCGCTGGCGCTGGGCACGGGGGTGATCGCGACGCTGCTCGTGCTCAGCCAGGTGGGCAAGGCGCAGCTGTACGTCGGCCAGGTGAACCCGCTGATCGCGCTCGGCGCGGCGGGCGCGTTGCTGGCCCGGCGGGACGCGCCGAGGTGGGCGGCGGTCGCGTTGGCGCTGGCGTGGCTCAAGCCGCAGTTCGGCCTGCCGCTGGCGGTGCTGCTGTTCGTGCGCGGGTCGCAGCGGGTGGCGGTGACCGGGACGGCGGTCGCGGCGGTGGCGAGCATGGTCGTGGTGGTGCCGCTGGTGGTGCGGGGAGGTGGCGTCGGGCCGTTCCTGGACGTGATCGCGGCGAACCTGGCGCACGCCGGTGAGACGGCGTACGGAGCGGTGGACTCCATGACGGCGCAGCGGATCGACCTCGCGGCGGTGCTGTACCGGGTCACGGGCTGGCTGCCCGGCGGCGCGGAACCGGTCGCGCTGGTGGGTGTGCTGGTGGTGAGCGCGGTGCTGGTGCGGCGACTGGACCGGATGGGACAGCCCGCCGCGGCGGACCTGCTCACGTGCCTCGCGGTGGTGGCGGCCATGGTGCACCAGCCGGGTGACGTGCTGATCGCGGTGCCGTCGTTGGTGGCGGTGGGCGTCGTGCTGTGGCGGGGTCGGTGTGAGCGGGACTGGCGGCTCGGGCTGTCGGTAGTGCTGCTGCTGGTCCCGTTCGCGCACTTGCACTTCGTCAGCCTGGCGATCCGGGCGGTGACGGGCGCGCGGGTGGACGTGACGGTCGACGGTGTGGCCGTCGTGGTCGCGTGGGTGCTGGCGGCGGTGTTCGCGGCGACCCGCCGGTGTTCGGCCGTGGGCACGGTTCGGACGTGACGCCCGATTCGGAGGCGGGGTCGGGGTCGGGTCCGGGGTTGGGCCCGGGTTTGGGTTTGGGGGCGGGGTCGAGGTCAGGGGCGGGGTCGGGGTCGGGGGCAGGTTCGGAGGTGGTGTCGAGTTCGGGTGTGGTGCCTGGTTCGGAGGTGGCGTCCGGTTGGGTGTCGGGTCCGGGTCAGGCGCCGAGGTCGGGTGAGGCGGCGGGGTCGGTCGGGCGGCGGGCGGTGCGGGGGTCGCTCTGGTTGTTCCTGGTCAACCTCCTCAGCAAGGGCAGCCAGATGGCCGTCACGCTGGTGCTGGCCGCGTTCCTCACCGAGGAAGGGCTCGGGCTGGTGGCGCTGGCCGTCGCGCTGGTCAACATCGGTCAGGTCGTCCAGTCGATGGGCGTGTACGACGTGGTCAGCCGCACCGACCGCGACCCGCGCCGGGTGGCGGGCACGTTGCTCGTGCTCAGCGCGGGCACGGGGGTGGTGCTGGCGTTAGCGCTGGTGCTCGCGGCCGACGGGATCGCGCACGCGCTGGACGCCCCGTCGGTCGCGCCGCTGGTGCGGCTCGCGGCGGTGAGCCTGCCGTTCTCGGCGGTGGCCGGGGTGCAGATGGGGCTGCTGCACCGGGACCTGGACTTCCGCCGTCGGCTGCTGCCGGACGCGGGCGGCGCGGTGCTCGGCGCGGTGGTCGCGGTGGTGCTGGCGGTGACCGGCGCTGGACCGTACTCGCTGGTCGTCGGGTTGCTGTGCACGGCGGTGGCGCAGCCCGTGCTCGGTGTGGTCGTCGGAGTGCGGGTGCGGCCGGTGTGGGACGCGGGCGCGGCGGGTGAGGCGACGCGCTGGATCGCGGTGGTCGGGCCCGGCGCGCTGGTGGCCGTGCTGCTGATCAACGTGGACTACCTGGCGATCGCCAGGGTGCACGGGCCGGAGGCGGTCGGTGTGTACTCGTTGGCCTACCGGATCGCGTGGGTGCCGTACATCCTGGTGGCGGTGGTGCTGGGCGGCGTGGTGCTGCCGTTGTGCGCCAAGCTGATCCGCGCCGGTGAAGGGCTGTCCGCCGTGGTCGGGCGGTTCACGTCGGCCGTGCTGGTGGTGACCGGCGGCCTGTACGCGGTGACGGCGGCGTTGGCCGACCGGGTCGTGGTCTTCGGGGCGAGGTGGGCGGAGGCGGCCGTGCCGCTGACCCTGTTGTGCCTGTACGGCTTGGGGATCAGCCTGCTGCACCTGTGGTACCAGGTGCTCAAGGCCGCCGGGCACGCGCGTCGCTACCTGGCGCTGGAGGTGAGCCACCTCGCGCTGCTGACCGGCGGGCTGGTGGTCTTCACCCGGCACGGGGTGGTGGCGGTCGCGCTGGTGCAGGTCGCGGCGGCGTGGCTGGTGGTGCCGTGCACGTGGTGGGCGTTGGCGCGGCGGGGGATCGGCCCGCCGTTGGCCTCGGTGGCGCGCGGCGTCGCCGGGGTGGTCGCGGCGGCCGGGTGTTGCGCGGCGGTGGCGTTCGGAGTCGGTGACGTGTTCGGGCCACCCGGTTCCGTGGTGGCCGCGTTGGGCGAGGGAGTCGTGTTGGCGGTGGTGTGCGTCGTGGTCGTGCTGGGCGCGAACCGGGAGGTGGTGCGCCGGTGAGGGTCGTGCACGTGAGCCAACCCGTCACGGCGGGTGTGGCGGCGGTGGTGCTGGAACTGGCCCGTGCGCAACGGGACCTCGGGTGGTCGGTGACCGTCGTGTCCCCGCCGGGGCCGCTCGCCGAACGGGCGCGCGGGCTGGGCGTGGGTGTGCGGGCGTGGCGGGCCCGTCGGCAGCCGGGGATCGGGACGGTGGGGGAGGCGGTGCGACTCCGGCGCGTGTTGCGCGGCCTGGAGGCGGATGTCGTGCACCTCCACAGCTCCAAGGCCGGGTTGGTCGGGCGGCTGGTGGTGCGCGGCCGGCGGCCGACGTTGTTCCAGCCGCACATGTGGTCGTTCCAGAGCGCCGGCGGGGTGGTGGCGTGGGCGGCCCGGATCTGGGAACGGGTCGGTGCGCGGTGGACGCACCAGTTGGTGTGCGTGAGCGACGACGAGTTGGCCGCCGGGCGTGCGGTCGGCGTGCGGGGGCCGGCGGAGGTCGTGTGCAACGGCGTGGACGTCGAGCGGTTCCGACCGGGCGACCGGGCGGCCGCGCGGCGGCGGTTGGGGCTGCCGGACGTGCCGACGGCGGTGTGCGTGGGGAGGCTGGTGCCGTACAAGGGGCAGGACCAGTTGCTCGCGGCGTGGCCGGTGGTGCGGGAGCAGGTGCCGGACGCGCTGCTCGTGCTGGTCGGGGACGGCCCGATGGCGGAGAGATGGCGGACGGCGTGCGAGGACGAGTCCGTGTGGTGGTGGGGGCACGACGATTCGGTCGCGGAGTTCTACGCCGCCGCGGATGTGGTCGTGCTGCCGTCGCGGGCCGAGGGCATGGCGTTGGTGCCGTTGGAGGCGATGGCGTGCGGGCGGTCCGTGGTGGCGTTCGACGTCAGCGGGGTGCGGCAGAGCGTGGGGGAGGCGGGGGCGGTGCTGCCGGCCGGTGACGTCGAGGGGTTGGCGGAGGCGGTGGCCGTGCGGCTGGCCGATCCGTCGGCGGCTGACCTGGAGGGTGCGCACGGGCGGCGGCGGGTGGAGCTGCTGTTCGATCGGCGGCAGGTGGCGGATCAGATCGCGACGTTGGTGGACAAGTTGTTGGTGGGGGCGCGGTGAAGGCGCGGAGAGGGGTGGTGAAGTTCGAGTTCCGCTCGGTGGTTGAGGGTGGGGCGGGTTGAGTCCCGTTCGGTGACTGCTCGCTCAGGTCAAGTCCCGTTCGGTGTGACTGCTCGGGTTGGGTCCGGCTCGATTTGACATGGGGCCCTTACGGGCACTCCAGGCTGGTCGAAGCCGGCAGGCCCGGCGGGGAAGAGCGTCCCGCCAGGCCTGCCGGC
>NZ_JBEOVG010000048.1:0-68658 GCF_040295345.1 Actinosynnema sp. NPDC002837 | reverse complement strand
GTTGCCGGGGGGGGCGCGGGGGGGGGGCCCCCGGCCGGCCCCCCCAACCCCCCAATACCCCCCCTGATTGCACCCACGTGAACAAGCACCTGGTTGCGGCAGAAGTCTCTTACGGATCGCGTATACCTGTCCAGGGAAATCCATCAAGATCTTCGGATAATTTCAGCACGAACTGCGGTCAAGTTCAGTACAACTAATCGGTAGAACATCACGCCCCGACCCGAGAGGCCCTGCATGTCGACCTCGGCGCAACTGCTCCTGCCCGCGGGCAACCAGCTCAGCAGGCTCCTGCACACCTCGCCCTTGCTGATGGACACCACGTTGGACCAGCTCAGGACCTTGATCGCGGTGTACGAGACGCGATCGGCACTGCGCGCGGCCCGCGTGCTCGGCCGTGAGCAGTCCAGTGTGCAGAAGCAGATCGACACGCTCAACCGCAACTTCAAGTCGTTGTGCGGGGAGCCGCTGGTCGTCAAGCAGGGCCGGGGAAAAGACGTGCTGATCACCCAGACCGGCGAGGCGCTGGTCGAATTGGCGCGCACCACCCTGACCGAGTGGCTGGATTCGATTCACGAGTGCCGCCGCAAGCTCGGCACCACGGTCACCGTCGGCACGACGCGGTTCATGCTCGACTCGCTGGCCAAGGCGTGGCACCACGTGGCGGACGACTTCCGCCGGCGTGACGTGGAGCTGAAGGTCGTGCACATCCGCACCAAGGACATCTGGAAGAGCCTGGAGTCCAAGGAGGTCGACATCGTGTGCGGCAGCGTGGTGACGCACGCGGGCCGCAACAGCGGGGTCGAGGACTTCGACGTGATCGAGTGGCGGCGCGGCGGGTTGGCGCTGCTCACGAACCTGCCGGAGAGCCGGCTCGGCGCGAGCGTCGGCACCGGGGAGTTGCCGAAGCTGCCGCTGGTCGTGCCCGGTGACGGGTTGATCGCGGAATTCCTGCGCGGCTGGTTCGGATCGGACTACCGGAACGAATTGGACATCGCGGCGGAGATCGACGAGATCCAGTACGGCATGTCGCTGCTGCGGTCCGGGCTGGTCGAGGGCTGCATGATCGTCACGTCCGGCCTCGGCGTGGTCGCCGCCAACAACGAGCTGCGCGAGGGGTCGGGCCTGCGGGTGGTCGCCCTGACGAACGACCGCAAACCGCAGCTGGAGCGCTTGGTCGGGGTCTTCGCCCGCAAGGACGAGCGGGCGAAGTTCCCGGCCGACCACCCGTTGAACCTGCTGTGGGCAGCGTTCCAGCGGGAGGTGTCGGACTAGCGGTGCGGCCTAACGCGCCGGGTCCGCCGGGCGTTCCTCACGGCGCCGTTGGGCTTGGCGCACCAGCCACTCCAGTCCGGTGAGAGGCTTCGGCTCCTGAGGCTTCTGCCGTTCCACGGGCTCCTCCTGCTCCTGTTGCGGTTGGGGCGACGGACGCTGGGCGTCGAGGTCGTTCATGGCGCGCTCCCTACCTTGGTCGACAGCGAGTGCCGTCGATCGGAGCACCGACCGGGGTCGGTCCGCTAGAGCGATCAGCCCTATGGGTGACAGCGGACGGTTCAGCGCCGGCCGGTGGCCACGGCGTCGCCGTAGCGCTCGGCGTACCGGGTGGGCGTCTCGCCGACCATGGCGGTGAAGTCGCGGACGAAGTGCGGTTGGTCGGCGTAGCCGAGGTCGGCCGCCAGCGCCGCCCAGTCGATCCGGCCGCCGGCCTCCATGCGCTCGGTCACCTCGCGCAGGCGGTAGCGGCGGATCACCCACTTCGGGCCGACGCCGACGTGCTCGGCGAACAGGCGTTGCAGCTGCCGGACGCTGCCGCCGACCTCGCGGGCCAGCACGTCCACCCGCGTCATCAGGGGGTCGCGGATGATCCGCTCGACGATCTCCACCGCCTCCGCCGCCCTCGGGTCCGGTTCGGGCAGGTTGCGGCGGAGCAGGGCCTCCACGGCGTCGAGGTCGGCGTGGGCGGGCAGGTCGGCGAAGACGGTCTCGGCGGGGACGGTCCGGTCGGTGAGCGACTGGACCGGCGCGCCGAGGAACGGCCGGAAGGCGCCGGGGCGGAAGGCGACGCCGAACACCCGGCCCGCGCCGTCGAGCTCCTTGAACACGTGCCCGCTGGACACGCCGGCGATCACGGCGCCGCCCTCGTGGAACGTCAGGTGCACGTTCGGGTAGGGCACGATCAGCTGGCGGTACGGCCGGTCGTAGCGCCACCGCACCACCCAGTACCGCGCCACGTGCGCGGCCAGGTCGGGCGAGGGCTGGTGGAACTCGTGGCTCTGGTGCCGCCGCCACGCCAACTCGCGCTCGTCCCTCGTCACGGTCGCGAGGGTATGTCGCCTTTGTTCAATACACCCGCGGCGACCGTTCCTACGGTGGGCGGCATGTCCCGTGAGCAGTTGATCGACAAAGCCGTGGCGACCGCGTTGGAGGTCGTCGGGAACATCAAGCCCGACCAGTTGGGCGCGCCGACGCCGTGCGCCGAGTTCGACGTCCGCAAGCTCGTCAACCACCTGCTGTTCTGGGGGCCGTCGCTGAACGCCTCCGCGCGCAAGGCGCCCGTGCCGCCGCCCGCCGCCTCGGACGCGGACGTCGACCTCACCGGGGGCGACTGGGCCGCGGACCTGGGCGACTTGCTGCGCGACCGCGCCGTCGCGTGGGGCGAGCCGTCGGCCTGGACCGGCACGACGACGATGGGCGGCCCGCAGGAGACGCCGGCCGGGATGATCGGCGCGATGGTGCTGGGCGAGACGGTGGTGCACACGTGGGACCTGGCCAAGGCCACGGGTCAGGCGCCGTCGTGGGACGGGGACGTGCTGGAGTTCGTCCACGCCGACCTCGTCGTGACCGCGTCGATGGGACGCGACATGGGCCTCTTCGGCCCCGAGGTGCCCGTGCCGTCGGACGCGCCCCTGATCGCGCGAATCGTAGGCCTGACGGGCCGCACGCCGTAGCTCCGACCGCGTGATGTTCGCGCTGGTCAGGCGGCCAGATGCCGGCTGACCAGCGCGAAGTCGAAGAGGATCAGTCCCGCAGTTCCATCGTGCAGCACTTCGGGCCGCCGCCGGACTTGCGGAGTTCCGAGATGTCGACGAAGACCGGTTCGAAGCCGCGGTGGGCGACCTGGTCCGCCAGCGCGGTCGCCTCGACCGGCAGGATCACGTGGCGGCCGTCGGAGACCGCGTTCAGGCCCAGGCAGGCGGCGTCCTCGGCGGTCGCGATGACGGCGTCCGGGAACAGGCGGCGCAGGACGCGGCGGCTGCCCGGGGAGAAGGCGTCCGGGTAGTAGGCGATCAGGTCGTCCGCCAGGACGAACAGGGCCACGTCCAGGTGGTAGTAGCGGGGGTCGGTCAGCTGCAGGGAGATGACCGGCACGCCCAGGGTCTCCTGGGCCTCCGAGTGGGCCAGGGGGTCCGTGCGGAAGCCCGTGCCGGCCAGCAGGTACTTGCCGGTCCAGGTGAAGTCGCCCTCGGCCTCGTTCGTGCGCTCCGGCATGACGACGTCGCGGTAGCCGTTGGCCAGGAACCAGCGGCGGAAGTGGTCGGCTTCCGCGGCGCGCTGGGGCGCGCGGAAGCGGGAGCCGAGGACCTGGCCGTCGATGACCGTGCCGGAGTTGGCCGAGAAGACCATGTCCGGCAGCCCCGGCTGCGGCTCGATGGTCTCGACCTCGTGCCCGAGGCGCTCGTAGGTCTCCTTCAGGGCCGTCCACTGCTCCATCGCCAACGACGTGCTGATCGGCTGCGTGGGGTCCATCCACGGGTTGATCGCGTACTCCACCGTGAAGTACGCGGGCGGGCACATGAGGTACCGACGGGTGGTCGGCACGCGCACCTGCGCGGCGGACGTGGCGACGTCGAGCACGATCGGCTCGTCACCGGGGCCCGCGAAGGAAACCGAGGTCATGGATCGAAATGTAGATTGCCGTCTGACCCTCGAACAACGCCGCGATATTGCGTCTTCTAGGGCAGAATGTTGCGTGTGGACACGATCGACCAGCGAATCATTTCGCGCCTGATGGCGAACGCCCGCTCCAGCTACGCCGACATCGGCAAGGAGGTGGGCCTGTCCGCACCCGCGGTGAAGCGGCGGGTGGACAAGTTGCTGGACACGGGCGTCCTGCGCGGCTTCACCGCCGTCGTCGACCCTGAGCAGCTCGGCTGGGGCACGGAGGCGTTCGTCGAGGTGCACTGCCGCGGCAACGTCGCGCCGCACGACATCCAGCAGCGCTTGGAGCCGATGCCCGAGGTCCGCGCCGCCTACACCGTCTCCGGCGCGGCGGACGCCATCGTGCACCTGCGCGCGGCGAACATCCACCACCTGGAGACCGCGCTGGAACGGCTGCGGGCCGTCGAGATCATCGACCGCACCGTCTCGACCGTAGTGCTGTCCCGACTCTTGGACCGCCCGCCGGCACCTTAGAGTCGCGCGCATGGCCGAAGTGCTCCTGCAACGCTCCGACCGCGTGGCGGTCATCACCGTGCACGACCCCGAACGCCGCAACGCGCTCACGCTCGACCTCTCCGACCAGCTCGTGGCCGCCGTCCGGACCTGCGAGGACGACGCGGACGTGCACGCCGTCGTGATCACGGGCGCGCCACCGGCGTTCTGCGCGGGGGCGGACCTCACCGCGCTGGGCGAGGCCCGGGAAGAGGGCCTGCGGCGCATCTACGCCGGGTTCCTCGCGGTGGCCGGCTGCGCGCTGCCCACGATCGCGGCGGTCGGCGGCGCGGCGGTCGGCGCGGGCCTCAACCTGGCGCTGGCGTGCGACGTGCGCCTGGTCAACGCGAACGCGAAGTTCGACGCGCGGTTCCTCCAGCTCGGCATCCACCCCGGCGGCGGGATGACGTGGATGCTGCACCGGCTCGCCGGCCCCCAGACCGCGACCGCGATGACCCTGTTCGGCCAGGTTTTGCCCGCGGACGCGGCGGTATCCCACGGGCTGGCCTGGGCGAAGGTCGACGGCGGGCACGACGAGCTGGTCGCCGCCGCGGTCGAGTTCGCGCGTCCGTCGGCCGACGCCCCGCGCGACCTGGTCCGCACGATCAAGGCGTCCATGCGCACCACCGCGACCCTCGCCGACCACGCCCAGGCCGTGGACACCGAGCTGACGCCCCAGGTGGCCTCGATCGCCACGCCGGAGTTCCAGGCCAAGCTCGCCGCGATGAAGGCCCGGATCAGCAGGCGCGACTGACCTGGACAGCCGGCCCGAATAACTGTAACTTCGAGTAACAGTTACCGGCCGGTACTACTCGGATACTGCCCAGTTCGCGCCCCGCGCACCTGGTGGGACGAACCGTCCCGCACAGTGGTACAGGAGAAACCGGCTCCCGCGCGGGCACGACTACCCTCGCGGAGGGGCACGGGGGCAGCAGCCCTCGGGCGTTGTGAGGAAAGGGATCGGCGTAGGACATGACTACCGACGTTGGTAACGGCGCCGCGCCAGGTGGCTCGCCGGACAAGACCGGCACGGTCCGCAAGCTCGACCGCGTGGTGATCCGGTTCGCCGGCGACTCCGGCGACGGCATGCAGCTGACGGGTGACCGCTTCACCTCGGAAGCCGCCGCCTTCGGCAACGACCTCGCCACCCAGCCGAACTTCCCGGCCGAGATCCGGGCGCCACAGGGCACGCTCCCCGGCGTCTCCAGCTTCCAGCTGCACTTCGCCGACTACGACATCCTCACCCCCGGCGACCGCCCCGACGTGCTGGTGGCCATGAACCCGGCGGCGCTCAAGGCGAACATCGACGACCTGCCCAAGGGCGGGATCCTGATCGTCAACACCGACGAGTTCACCAAGCGCAACCTGGTCAAGGTCGGCTACGCGGCCGACCCCCTCGAGGACAACTCCCTCACCGAGGCCTACCAGGTGCACAAGGTCGCGATGGCCACGCTGACCATCGGCGCCCTGGAGAACACCGGCCTCGGCAAGAAGGACGCGGAACGGGCGAAGAACATGTTCGCCCTCGGCCTGCTGTCCTGGATGTACCACCGGCCCACCGAGGGCACCGAGCGGTTCCTCCGCGAGAAGTTCGCCAAGAAGCCCGACATCGCCGAGGCCAACGTGCTGGCGTTCCGGGCGGGCTGGAACTACGGCGAGACCACCGAGTCCTTCGCCGTCACCTACGAGGTCGCGCCCGCCAAGCTCGACCAGGGCACCTACCGCCAGATCACCGGCAACACCGCGCTCGCCTACGGCCTCGTCGCCGCGGGTCAGCAGTCCGGGCTGCCCCTGGTGCTGGGCACGTACCCGATCACGCCGGCGTCGGACATCCTGCACGAGCTGTCCAAGCACAAGAACTTCGGCATCACGACGTTGCAGGCCGAGGACGAGATCGCGGGCATCGGCGCCGCGCTCGGCGCGTCCTACGGCGGCGCGCTCGGCGTGACGTCGACGTCCGGCCCCGGTGTGGCCCTGAAGTCGGAGACCATCGGCCTGGCCGTGATGACCGAGCTGCCGCTGATCGTCATCGACGTGCAGCGCGGCGGCCCGTCCACCGGCCTGCCGACCAAGACCGAGCAGGCCGACCTGCTCCAGGCGATGTTCGGCCGCAACGGCGAGTCGCCGGTCGCGATCGTCGCGCCGCGGTCGCCCTCGGACTGCTTCGACGCCGCGCTGGAGGCCGCGCGCATCGCGCTGGTCTACCGCACGCCCGTGCTGCTGCTGTCCGACGGCGCGATCGCCAACGGCTCCGAGCCGTGGCTCATCCCGGACGTGGCCGACCTGCCCGACCTGCGCGTGGCGTTCGCCACCGAGCCGAACGCGCCGGACGGCACGTTCTGGCCGTACCTGCGCGACCCGGAGACGCTGGCGCGGCCGTGGGCGGTGCCAGGCACGGCCGGCCTGCAGCACCGCATCGGCGGGCTGGAGAAGGCCGACGGCACCGGCAACATCTCCTACGACCCGGCCAACCACGACTACATGGTGCGGCTGCGGCAGCGCAAGATCGACGGCATCGAGGTGCCCGACGTCGAGGTGGACGACCCGTCCGGTGAGGCGCGCGTGCTCGTCGTCGGCTGGGGCTCGTCCTACGGCCCGATCGGCGCGGCGGCGCGGCGGGTGCGCAAGCTGGGCATGCCGGTGGCGCACGCCCACCTGCGGCACCTCAACCCGTTCCCGAAGAACCTCGGCGACGTGCTCGCCCGGTACGACCGGGTCGTCGTGCCGGAGATGAACCTCGGCCAGCTGGCGCTGCTGCTGCGCGCCAAGTACCTGGTCGACGCGATCAGCTACACGAAGGTGCAAGGCCTGCCGTTCAAGGCCGAAGAGCTTCAGGACGTGCTCGCCGACGTGATCAAGGGAGTGTCCGAATGACGGCGACGGAACTGGGCTTGCCGACCGTTGGTGGGCTGGTCGGCGTGCCCACGGCGGACGAGCCGCAGAAGGCCAAGGACTACAAGTCGGACCAGGAGGTCCGCTGGTGCCCCGGCTGCGGCGACTACGTGGTGCTCAACGCCGTGCAGTCGTTCCTGCCCACGCTCGGCCTCAAGCGCGAGAACATCGTGTTCGTCTCGGGGATCGGCTGCTCGTCGCGGTTCCCGTACTACATGAACACCTACGGCATGCACTCCATCCACGGGCGCGCGCCGGCCATCGCGACCGGCCTGGCCGTGGCCCGGCCGGACCTGTCGGTGTGGGTGGTCACCGGTGACGGCGACGCGCTGTCCATCGGCGGCAACCACCTGATCCACACGCTGCGCCGCAACGTGAACCTCAAGATCCTGCTGTTCAACAACCGGATCTACGGCCTGACCAAGGGCCAGTACTCGCCGACGTCCGAAGAGGGCAAGGTCACCAAGTCCACCCCGTTCGGCTCGCTGGACCACCCGTTCAACCCGGTGTCGCTGGCGCTGGGCGCGGAGGCCACGTTCGTCGGCCGCGCGGTCGACTCGGACCGGGCGGGGCTGACCGAGGTGCTGCGGCAGGCGGCCGAGCACCGCGGGTCGGCGCTGGTCGAGATCTACCAGAACTGCCCGATCTTCAACGACGGCGCGTTCGACGTGCTCAAGGACGCCGACGAGGCCGCGCGCCGGATCATCAACGTGGTCGACGGGCAGCCGATCACGTTCGGCAACGGCGAGTACGCCGTGGTCCGGGAGGGCTTCGGCCTGGCCGTGGCCAAGTCGGCGGACGTCTCGCCGGAGGACGTCGTGGTGCACGACGCGTCGGACCTGAACCTGGCGTTCGCGCTGTCGCGGCTGTCGACGCAGGACCTCCAGCACACCGTCACCGGCGTGTTCCGCAACACCGCGCGGACCACGTACGACGACGCCGCGCGGGAGCAGGTGGAGCAGGCCAAGGCCGCGAAGCCCGCGGACCTGCGCGCGCTGCTGCACGGCAAGGACACCTGGACCGTGGCCGGCTAGAACGCCACCCACGACGACGAAGACCCCCTGTTCCGCCTCCCGGAACAGGGGGTCTTCGCGCTTTCCCTCCCCAGGGAAGCCGTGGCTACGGAGCCTGGCGGAAGCCCGCCTTCTCCGCGTCCGTCGTGGTGCGGAACCAGACGTCCGCGCGCGTCTCGCGGAAGTTCGCCGACTCGTTGGTGAAGTACCGGCGGCCGGTCAGGGTCGCCTTGACCTGGAACTCCGGCGCGGGGGCCAGGCCGTCGGACTTCGGCAGCACGGAGCCGGGGCCGAACGGCGAGCGCGGGTTGAAGCCCTCCTGCTGGCCCTGGAAGCGGGTGCTGCCGGCCGCGGGCTGCCGACCGCCGGTGCTCGGGCTGAACCCGACCGGGCGCGGGCGCACCGGGCGCGGTGGCGGCGGCGTGATCGGCTTCGGCGCGAGCGGCGCGGGCGAGGGCGTGCGCGGGGCGCCGGCGGGACGGGTGGGCCGCTGCGGCAGGCCGGTCGGGTTCATCGGCAGCGGGTTGCCGGCCAGCAGCTCGGGCGAGAGCGTCGGCACGAACGGCTGGTCGTTGCCGGACGACGCGGGCGCCGGGCGTGGCTGCTCGGGCTCCGGCTCCTCGCCGTCGTCCGCCAGCGGCTCGAACAGGCTGCGCGGCCGTGCCGGCTCGTCCTTCTTCGGCTCCGGCTTCGGCGCGGGCTTCTCGGCCGACCGGGTGGGCAGGGGCTGCTCGGCGGGCGGCGGGACGAACGTCGGCTCGAACGCCGGCGGCTCCGCCACCTCGGGCTCGGCGGCCGGTGCGGCGGTCGGCCGGGGCGTGGCGGCTTGGGGCGCGGCGGCGGGCTCGGGGGCGCGCGGCGGCTCGGCGACCTCGGGCTCCGGCTCCACCGGCGCGGAGTCGGCCACGGCGCGGATGACGTCGGTCTGCGGGCCTTCTTCTTCGCGGACGTCGTCGGCCGGGCGCGCGACGGGCTCGGCGAGGCGGGGGTCGACCGGGCGCACCTCGGTCAGGGCCTCGGTCGGCCGCGCGTCGGTCCGCGACAGCTGGTTCAGGAACGCCTCGTCGCTGGACGTCGGGCTCGTGGCCTGCTCGGACAGCTCACCACGCGCCGACTCGACGTCCACCGGCGCGAAGTGGCCGGTGAGGTCGTGCTCGGGCCACACCTGCGGCTCGGGCTCCTCGGTCCGCCGCTGCTCGCCGTCCACCTCGGCGATGGCCTGCGCCAGCGCGGTGGCCGGGATGAGCGCCGTCTCCTCGGCAGCGCCGGGCCTGGGCTCCGGCTCGTCCTCCTCCTCGTGGCCGGCGGTGTCCACGTCCTCGTCGTAGACCTCGCGGACGGGCTCCTCGCGCCACACCTCGCGCGGCTGGAAGACCTCGACCTCCGGCGGCGCGGTCGGCTCGTCCTGCCGGGGCGCGACCTCGGCGACCGGCGCGGCGGGCACCGCCGGCATCAGGTGCGTCGTCTCGGCGGGCAGCTCGGGCTCGTCGTCGGGCGCGTAGGACCGCGGCCGGGGCTCCAGCGCCTCCCGGTCGTCCTCGCCCGGCGTCAGCCGCTCGAACAGGCTGCGGGGCGGCTCGGCGTCGTGCTCGGGGAAGTCGTGCTGCTCCTCGAAGTCGGACAACGGCCGGTGCTCGTCGTCCAGCTCCTCCAGCAGCGAGTCGCGCTGGTCGAGCTTCAGGTTCGTCACGTCGTAGCGGGCCGGCTCGGGCGGCGCGTCGAACCGGGCGTGCTCGGCGGCGGGCTCGTACCGCGGCGCGGCCGGGGTCAGCACGTCGTCGGCCAGCGACCGGGACGCCTCGACGTGCCAGTTGTCGAACTCGTCACCCGCGTCGGCCCTCGGCGCGACCGAGCTGCCCGAGGTCGAGCCGGTGGCGGGGCGGGGCGACGTGAGGAGGCGTTCCTCCAGGTCTTCCAGCTCCCGCTTCGCCGGACGCACCAGGACCAGCCAGGTGAGTGCGACGCCTGCCACGAAGGACAGCAGGCTCCACAGCCACACCTGCCCGAAGAGCGAACTCACGGGAGACCCTCCCACTGCTGCTTGTCACACACCCCGACACGCTCCGCTTCCAAGCCTTCACCCGGAAGGGGAAGCGGTGCAAAACTACCCTGACCGCCGGGTCCGGCGCGTGGGGCCGGCCGGACCTGTGGTCAGGTATCGATAGTAGGCCACCTGGAGCAACTGACCAGCCAAAACGGCCGCGTACAGTAGTCCGGGTGCCGCCGTTGACCTCTGCCTCCACTGCCACGACGGATGTCGACCGCACGAGCCGTGGGATGGCGTTCGGCGTCGGCGCGTACCTCCTCTGGGGCATCGTGCCCGCGTACTGGCCGCTGCTGCAGCCGGCCGGTTCCGTGGAGATCCTGGCACACCGCATCGCGTGGTCGCTGGTCGTGATGGTGGTCATCACCGCCGTGCTCGGCCGTTGGGCGGGCATCCGGAGGCTGTCGGCGCGCGGCTGGGCGATGGTGGCCGCGGCGTCCGTGCTCATCGCGGTCAACTGGGGCGTCTACATCCACGCGGTCAACACCTCGCACGTCGTCGAGGCCGCGCTCGGCTACTTCATCAACCCGCTGGTGAGCGTGCTGCTCGGGGTGTTCGTCCTGCGCGAACGGCTGCGCCTGCCGCAGTACGCCGCGCTGGCCATCGCGGTGGCCGCGGTCGTCGTGCTGGCGGTGGACTACGGCAGGCTGCCGTGGATCTCGCTGGTGCTGGCCTGCTCGTTCGGCGTCTACGGGCTGCTGAAGAAGACGGTGCCGCTGGACGCGACGGCCAGCCTGACCGCGGAGAGCATCGTGCTCGCGCCGATCGCGGTCGGGTACCTGGTCTGGCTGGGCCCGGCAGGGACCTTCCACTCGGGCGGGTGGGGTCACGCGCTGTGGCTGGTCTCGGCCGGGCTGGTCACGGCCGTCCCGCTGATCCTGTTCGGCGCGGGCGCCCGGCTCGTGCCGCTGGTGACCATGGGGATGCTGCAGTACCTGGCGCCCGTGCTCCAGTTCGCGTGGGGCGTGTTCGTGATGCACGAGCCGATGCCGGCGTCGCGCTGGTTCGGGTTCGCCCTGGTCTGGGTGGCCCTGGCCATCTTCACCGCGGACACCGTCCGCACCCGCCGCCGCCTCCCCCTCCCCGACCTGACCTGATCTGACCCGCGTTCCGGAAGTAGGGCACGCGGGTCAGTGGGAGCGGGTGACGACGTACTCGCTCACGGATTCGAGGGCGTCACGGGCCGTGCCGGCGGGCAGGACGCCCAGGGTGGCGCGGGCGCGGGCGGCGTAGTCGTCCAGGGTCTGGCGGGCCCGCTGGAGGCCCGTGGAGGCGCGGAGGAGGGTCAGGGCCTCGTCCACCTCGGCGTCGTCGGTGATGGGGCCGGCCAGGAGCTTCGCCAGGCGTGAGTCCGGCTCGTCCTGCAGGGCGTAGAGCATGGGGAGGGTCTTGACGCCCTCGCGCAGGTCGGTGCCGGGCGTCTTGCCCGATTCCTCCGACGGTGAGGCGATGTCGATGACGTCGTCGGAGATCTGGAACGCCGCCCCGATCACGTCGCCGTACGACTGCAGCGCCTCGACCTGCTCCGGCGTGACGTCGGAGAACATCGCGCCGAACCGCGCCGCCGTGGCGATCAGCGAACCGGTCTTCTCCGCGATCGTGGTCAGGTAGTGCGCGACCGGGTCCTCACCGGCCCGCGGGCCCATCGTCTCGCGCATCTGGCCGGTCACCAGCTCGGAGAACGTCTCCGCGATGATCCGCGCCGCACCCGTGCCCAGGTCCGCGACCAGCGCCGACGCGTGCGCGAACAGGTAGTCGCCGGTCAGGATCGCGATGCTGTTGTCCCACTTCGCGTTGGCCGACTCCGCGCCGCGGCGCATGGTGGCCTCGTCCATCACGTCGTCGTGGTACAGGGTGGCGAGGTGGGTCAGCTCGACCACCGCCGCCGCCTTGATCACGCTCTCCCGGTCCCACGTGCCGCCGAACTGGGCGGACAGGATGGTGAACAGCGGGCGGATGCGCTTGCCGCCCGCGGACACCAGGTGCAAGGACGTCTCCATCACCGGGTGGAACTCGCTCTGCACGACCTTGTGCAAGAGCTCTTCCACCTCGGCCAGCCCGTCCTGAACCACCTCCGCGAGCACGGGGTCCGCAAACCGGAACCCCGTCCCCGCCCGCTCGCTACTGGTCACGGCTACAGAGCCTACGTACCACTAGAAGATGAACGTGCCGGCACCCGCCCAATCGAGCGCGAACGACGGGAAGACGCCGAGCACGAGCGTGATCGCCGCACCCAGGGTGATGGCCACCGTGGTGAACGCGCCGGGCACGCTCACCGTCGGGCCGTCCGCCGCGGGCTCGCTGAAGTACATCAGCACGATCACCCGCAGGTAGAAGAACGCCGCCACCGCCGAGGCCACCAGGGCGATCACGACCAGCGGCACCATCTCGGCCTCGACGGCCGCCGCGAACACCACGAACTTGCCGACGAACCCGCTGGTCAGCGGCAGGCCGGCCAACGCGAGCAGCAGGAACGTGAACACGCCCGCCACCACCGGCGACCGCTTGGCCAGACCCGCCCACTGGGACAGGTGGGTGGCCTCGCCGTCGCCGTTGCGCACCAGGCTGACGATGCCGAACGCGGCGATCGTGGTGAAGCCGTAGGCCATCAGGTAGAACATCGTGCCGGACAGGCCCTGGTCGTTCAGCGAGATCGCGCCGATCAGCAGGAAGCCCGCGTGCGCCACCGAGGAGTACGCGATCATCCGCTTCACGTCGGTCTGGGTCAGGCCGAGGACCGCGCCGATCACCATGGACGCGATGGCCACGCCCCACAGCACGCCGTTCCACTCCCAGCTCGACCGCTCGAACGCGCCGTAGAGCACGCGCAGGATGCCGCCGAACGCGGCGACCTTCGTGCACGCCGCCATGAACGCCGTCACCGGCGTGGGCGAGCCCTGGTAGACGTCCGGCGTCCAGGCGTGGAACGGGCCGACGGAGGCCTTGAACAGCAGGCCCACGATGAGCAGGCCGAAGCCCGCGTAGAGCAGCGTGTCGGACCGGTCGGTGGCCGTGGTGGCGGTCGCGATGTCGGACAGCTTCACGGAGCCCGCGAAGCCGTACAGCAGGGCCACGCCGTACAGGAAGAACGCCGACGCGAACGCGCCGAGCAGGAAGTACTTCACCGCGGCCTCCTGCGACAGCAGGCGGCGACGGCGGGCCAGGCCGCACATCAGGTACAGCGGCAGCGACAGCACTTCCAGCGCGATGAACATGGTGAGCAGGTCGTTCGCCGCGACGAAGGTCATCATCCCGCCGAGCGCGAACAGCGTCAGCGGGAAGACCTCGGTCTGCATCTCCCGGCGGCGCAGCTGCTCGCGCACGCCGACCGGCGCGCCGGGCAGGATCGAGGCGTCCGCGACGAACGCGCCGCCCGGCTCGACCGACCGGTCCGCGATGAGCAGCACCGCGCCGAGGCCCAGGAGCAGCAGCGTGCCCCACAGGAAGATCACCGGGCGGTCGACCGCGATCGTGCCCGACAGCGTCAGTTTGCCCTGCTCGAGGGTGCTCTCCGCGGACGCGTACCAGGCCAGCCCGGCGCCCGCCGCGGCGAGCGTGAGCAGGGTCAGCACGACCTGCGCCGCCCACCGCTGCGCCTTGGGCAGGAACGCCTCGAACAGCACGCTGAGGCAGGCCGCGCCGAGCACGATCAGCAACGGTGCGACGGCCCCGTAGTCGATCTCCGGGGCTTGCAGCCGCTCCACTTGCGAGAGGAACGTCGTCACGTCACTTGCCTTCCTGCGCGACCGGGTCGGCCACCCCGACCTCGCTGAGCGTCGCCCCGACGGACGGGGTGATCACGTCCAACACCGGCTTCGGGTAGAAGCCGAGCACCAGGATCAGTGCCACCAGCGGCGCGAGCACGGCCAGTTCGCGCTTGTTCAGGTCCGGCACGGCGGCCTTCTCCGGGTCGACCGCCGCACCGGGGCCGCCGACCAGGTTGAGCATCGCGGTGCCGCGCACGGGGCCCTGGAAGACCCGCTGGTACAGCCACAGGACGTACAGCGCGGCCAGGACCATGCCGACGGCGGCCAGGATCGTGTAGACCGGCTCGTTCGGGTAGGAGCCGATGAGCACCAGGAACTCGCTCACGAACGAGTTGGTGCCCGGCAGCGCCAGCGACGACAGGCCGGCCACGAAGAACAGCCCGCCGAGCACCGGGGTCAGCTTGGCCATGCCGCCGTAGTCCTCGATCAGGCGCGAACCGCCGCGGGCCATCACCATGCCGACGACCAGGAACAACATGCCGGTCGAGATGCCGTGGTTGACCATGTAGAGCACCGCGCCCGCGCCGGCCTGCGAGCTGAACGCGAAGATGCCCAGCGCGATGAAGCCGAAGTGCGCGATCGAGGTGTAGGCCACGAACCGCTTCATGTCGGACTGGCCCACGGCGAGCAGCGAGCCGTACAGGATGCCGACCACGGCCAGGACCAGCACGACCGGCGCGAGCTCCTTGCTGGCCGCCGGGAACAGCGGCAGGCAGTAGCGCAGGAAGCCGAACGTGCCGATCTTGTCCAGGATGCCGACCAGCAGCACGCCCGCGCCGACCGGCGCTTCCGCACCGGCGTCGGGCAGCCAGGTGTGCAGCGGCACCAGCGGCGCCTTGATCGCGAACGCGACGAAGAAGCCGAGGAACAGCCAGATCTGGGTGGACAGCGGCAGGTCGCGGGTGACCGTGACCAGCGTGGCCCAGTCGAACGTGCCCTGGCCGATCTTGTCCGCGCTGACCACGTACAGGCCGATCACCGAGGCCAGCATGATCAGGCCGCCGAGCAGCGAGTACAGGAAGAACTTCATCGCCGCGTACTGCCGGTTCGGCCCGCCGAAGCGGCCGATCAGGAAGTACATCGGGACGAGCACGGCCTCGAAGAACACGTAGAACACGAACACGTCGGTGGCCGCGAAGACACCGACCATGCCGGTCTGCATGGCCAGCAGCAGCGCGAAGAACCCGCCCGCGCTGCGGCCCTCGGGCAGCTTGTCCGCCCACGAGCCGCCGATGACGACCGGCACCAGGAACGCGATCAGCGCGATCATCACCAGCGCGATGCCGTCCACGCCGAACGACAGGTGCACGCCGAAGGCCGGGATCCACTCGGCCGAGCTGGTCAGCTGCAGCCGGTCGCCGCCCGGGTCGAACGCCGTCCACGCCAGCACCGCCAGGCCCAGCTCCACCAGCGAGAACGCCAGCGCGACCGACTTGGCCAACCGGTCGTTGCCCCGCAGGAACGCCACCACCAGGCTGCCGACGAGCGGCAGCAGGAGCAGCGCGATCAGCGTCCAGCTCACGAGAACCTCACCATCAGCAGCGCGCCCAGGACGAAGACCGCACCCAGGAGCATGGAGAGCGCGTACGAGCGCACGAACCCGGTCTGCAGCCTGCGCAGCCGGCCCGAGCTACCGCCCAGCAGCGCCGCCGACCCGTTGACCAGGCCGTCGACGCCCTTGTTGTCCACGAACACCAGCGCGCGGGTGAGCCAGGTGCCCGGCCGCGCGAACAGCGCCTCGTTCAGCGCGTTGCCGTACAGGTCGGCACGCGCGGCGCGGACCGGGAACGACACCCGCGCCGGCCGTTCCACCGGCTGCTCCCCGCGCAGGAAGAGCAGGAAGCCGAGCGCGGCGCCGAGCGCCGACAGGGCCAGCACCAGGATGTTCACCACGCCGTGGTCCAGCACGCCGTGCTGCTCCTGCAGCTCGCCCAGCGACGGCGTGAGCCAGCCCGCCAGGTTGTGGCCGGAGGAGAAGAACCAGCCCGCGCCGACCGAGCCGACCGCCAGCACGATCATCGGCAGCGTCATGCTGACCGGCGACTCGTGCGGGTGGTACTCGCGGCCGTCCGCGGAGCGCAGCTCGGTGTAGCGGGGCTTGCCCAGGAACACCAGGACGAACAGGCGGGTCATGTAGAACGCGGTCAGGCCCGCGCCCAGGGCGGCCACGCCGCCGAAGACCCAGCCGCGCCACCCCTCCATGCTGAACGCCGCCGCGATGATGGCGTCCTTGGAGAAGTAGCCGGACAGGAACGGGAAGCCGATGAGGGCCAGGTAGCCGAGCGTCCAGGTGACGAAGGTGATCGGCATCTTCTTCATCAGCCCGCCCATGCGGCGGATGTTGCCCTCGTCGTTCATGCCGTGCATGACCGAACCGGCGCCGAGGAACAGCCCGGCCTTGAAGAAGCCGTGCGTGAGCAGGTGCATGATGCCCAGCGCGTAGCCGATGGGGCCCAGGCCGACGGCCAGGATCATGTAGCCGATCTGGCTGACCGTCGAGTAGGCCAGCACCTTCTTGAAGTCGTCGTACGCGCAGCCGATGATGCAACCGATCAGCAGCGTGACGCCGCCGATGATCATCACGACCAGGCGGCCGTCGGCCGACAGGTTGTAGATCGGGTTGGAGCGGGCGATCAGGTACACGCCCGCGGTGACCATCGTGGCCGCGTGGATGAGGGCGGAGACCGGCGTCGGGCCCGCCATCGCGTCCGGCAACCACGCCTGGAGCGGGAACTGGCCCGACTTGCCGCACGCGCCGAGCAGCAGCAGCAACGTGATCGCCAGCACCTCGGCCGAGGAGAACTCGCCGACGCGGGCGAACACCTCGGTGTACTGGGTCGTGCCCAGGGTCTTGAACATGAGGAAGATGGCGATCGCCAGCCCCAGGTCGCCGACCCGGTTCATCAGGAACGCCTTCTTCGCGGCCGACGCCGCCTCCGGCTTGTGCTGGTACCAGCCGATGAGCAGGTACGACGCGAGGCCGACGCCCTCCCAGCCGAAGTACAGCGTCACGAAGCCGTTGCCGAGCACCAGCAGCAGCATCGCGGCGACGAAGAGGTTCAGGTAGCCGAAGAACTTCCGCCGCCCGGCCTCGTGCGCCATGTAGCCGATCGAGTAGATGTGGATCAGCGACCCGACACCGGTGATCAGCAGCACGAACGTCAGCGACAGCGGGTCGAGGCGCAGGCCGAACTCCACGTTCAGCGCTTCGACCGGGATCCAGTCGAACAGGTGCACCTCGGTGGTGCGCGCGTCCGGCGACAGCGCGACCGTGTCGAAGAACAGCGCGACCCCGTACGCGAACGCGGCGATCACGGTGGCGCAGCCCAGCAGGTGACCCCACTTGTCGGTGCGCTTGCCACCCACGAGCAACACGAGCGCGCCGAAGGCCGGCAGGGCTAGCAACAACCAGGCGAGACTGCCGATCCCGCTGGCGGCAACAGGTTCCGTCACCGTGGACCTCTCAGTACTTCAGCAGGTTGGAATCGTCGACCGAGGCCGAGCGACGCGTCTTGAAGATCGCCATGATGATCGTCAGACCGACCACGACCTCGGCCGCCGCGACGACCATCACGAAGAACGCCATCACCTGGCCGTCCAGCCCGCCGTTGATCCGGGCGAACGTGACCAGGCTGAGGTTCACCGCGTTGAGCATCAGCTCGACGCACATGAACACCACGATGGCGTTGCGCCGCACCAGAACGCCGACCGCGCCGAGGCTGAACAGCAGCGCGGACAGCAGCAGGTAGTACGTAGGGGTCACGACGACTCTCCCTTGAGCGCGTGCGCGTCGGGCTCGTGCCCGCTGCCGGACACCTCCGCGACGTCGTCCTCGAGAGTTTCCTTGGCGGTCGTCTCGATCAGCTCGGACAGGGACTCGGCGGCGACCGAGCCGTCCGGCAGCAGGGCGGGCGTGGCCACCGAGTTGGCGGTGGCGAACACGCCGGGGCCGGGCAGCGAGCCGGGGCGGTCGCCGCGGAAGCGCTCCTCGACCAGCTGCTTCTGGGTCTTCTTGGCGTCCTTGCCGGTGCGCGAGGTGAACGCGAGCACCATCGCGCCGACCGCCGCGGTGATCAGCAGCGCCGACGTCAGCTCGAACGGGAACAGGTAGTCGGTGAACAGCGCCTCGCCGATGTTGGCGACGTTCCCGCCGTTCCGCGTGTTCTGCGCGGCCAGGCCGACCGGCTCGACGTCGGTCAGCGCGCGGGCGACCGAGGCGACCACGATGCCGGCGAAGCCGACGCCGATGACCGCCGCGGCGAGCCGTTGGCCGCGCAGCACCTCGACCACCGAGTCGGAGCTGTCCCGGCCGACGAGCATCAGCACGAACAAGAACAGCATCATGATCGCGCCGGTGTAGACGATGATCTGCACGAAGCCGAGGAACGGCGCCTGCTGGACCATGTAGAGCACACCGAGGCTGAGCATGGTGAGCACGAGCCACAGCGCCGAGTGCACCGCGTTGCGCGCGAAGAGCATGCCCAGCGCGCCGGCGAGGGCGAGCGGGCCGAGGATCCAGAACGCGACCGCCTCGCCGGTGGTGACGGTGTCGACCACCCGCTGGACCTCGTCGGGCTGCTGGAGCAGGAACGAGAGGCTCACCTGCCCGCCTCCTCGGGCCCGGTCTCCACGATCGCGCCGGCGGGCACGCCCGCCTCGCGGGCCAGCTTGGGCCCGTTCACGTAGTAGTCCTGCTCGTTCTCGCCCAGCCGCATGGGGTGCGGCGGCTGCTCCATGCCGGACAGCAGGGGCGCGAGCAGGTCCTCCTTGGTGAAGATCAGCTTCTGCCGGTTGTCGTCGGCCAGCTCGTACTCGTTCGTCATGGTCAGCGAGCGGGTCGGGCACGCCTCGATGCACAGGCCGCAGCCGATGCACCGCAGGTAGTTGATCTGGTAGTCCTTGCCGTAGCGCTCACCGGGCGAGTAGCGCTCGTCCTCGATGTTGTCGCCGCCCTCGACGAAGATCGCGTCCGCCGGGCACGCCCACGCGCACAGCTCGCAGCCGACGCACTTCTCCAGCCCGTCCGGGTGCCGGTTGAGCTGGTGGCGGCCGTGGAACCGCGGCGCGGTGACCTTCTTGACCTCGGGGTACTCCTCGGTGACGACCTTCTTGAACATCGTGCCGAAGGTGACGCCGAAGCCCTTGACGGGATCAAACACGCCCATCGCTGGCCTCCTTGTGTGAAGCTGCGGGTACCGCGGCCGGTTCCTGCGTCTGGTTCTCGGCGCCGGGCAGCTCGGCCACCCGCACCTGCCTGCGCGGCGGCGGCTTGGGGACCTTCAGGTCCAGCGGCGGCACCGGGTAGCCGCCACCGGTGACCGGCACGGCGTCGGGGTCGTGCGGTTCCCGCTTGTCCGGCAGCAGGAACGCGATCAGCAGCACCACCGCGAGGAACCCGCCGATCACGATCAGCGCTGTGCTGGTGTCCAGGCCGCTGTTGGCCTCCCACTCCTGGCGCAGGTAGCGGGCGACCGCCACCGCGACGAACCAGACCAGCGCGATCGGGACCAGGAACTTCCAGCCCAGCCGCATGAACTGGTCGTAGCGCAGGCGGGGCAGCGTGCCGCGCAGCCAGATGAACAGGAACAGGAAGCCGAGCGTCTTGACCACGAACCAGAGCAGGCCGAACCAGCCGCTGTTGAGGACGTGGTCGTCGCCGACGAACGGGAACCGCCAGCCGCCCAGGAACAGGGTGGTGGCCAGCGCCGAGACGGTGACCATGTTGACGTACTCGGCGAGGAAGAACAGCGCGAACTTCAGCGAGCTGTACTCGGTGTGGAAGCCGCCGACCAGCTCCGACTCGGCCTCGGGGAGGTCGAACGGCGCGCGGTTGGTCTCGCCGACCATCGAGCAGACGTAGATGAGGAAGCTGACCGGCAGCAGGTAGAAGTACCAGCCGCCGCTCTGCGCGTCGACGATGTCGGCGGTGGACAGCGAGTGCGAGTGCATGACGACCGCGATGATCGACAGGCCCATCGCGATCTCGTAGGAGATCACCTGCGCGGCCGAGCGCAGCGCGCCCAGCAGCGGGTACGGCGAGCCGGACGCCCAGCCCGACAGCACGATGCCGTAGACGCCGAGCGAGGAGCAGGCCAGCACGACCAGCACGCCGACCGGCAGGTCGACCAGCTGCAGCGCGGTGCGCTCGCCGAAGATCGAGACCTCGCCGCCGAGCGGGATCACCGAGAAGGCGACGAACGCGGGGATCGTGGAGATCACCGGCGCCAGGAAGAACACCCACTTGTCCGCCAGGACCGGGCGGATGTCCTCCTTGAACGCGAGCTTCAGGCCGTCGGCGAGCGACTGGAGCCAGCCGCCGGGGCCGACCCGGTTCGGTCCGGGACGCTGCTGCATCCGGGCCACGACCTTGCGCTCCCAGTTGATCATGAACAGGGTCATGACCACGAGGAACGCGAAGATGCCGACGACCTTGACGACGATCAGCCAGAGCGGATCGTCGGCCAGGAGTTCAGCGCTGCTCATGCCTTGCCTCCAGCGGGCGACGTGATCTGCTCAGCGGAGCCCGTGACGTGCGGGGAGACGGCCACCACGGACCCGTGGCCGGCGACGAGGTTGCGCCGCACGGTGACCGCGCCGGAGTTGCCGGGCAGCCACACGACGCCGTCGGGCAGGTCGGCCGCCTCGACCGGCAGCACCACCTCGCCCCGATCGGTGGCGACCGTGATCTCGCCACCGGGTTCGACACCGAGGTGCGCGGCGGTGGCGGCGGACAGCTTGGCCACCACCGGGCGCGCGGTGCCCGCCAGGTTCGGCTCGTCGTCCTGCAACGAGCCGTTGTCCAGCAGCCTGCGCCAGGTCGCGAGCACGGCCTGGCCGGCCTTGGGCTGCGACAGCAGCGGCGCGGGCACGGTCGGCGCGGGCACGGTCGGCGCGGACGCCGTCACCGCGGCGGAACCCAGTCGCGCCAGGTCGGCCGCCGCGGCGGCCGGGGTCTGGGTGAACAGGTCCGCGTCCATCTCCACGGCGAGCGTGTCGAGCACCCGGCCGTCCGACAGCGCGCCGGTGCCCTCGATCGTGGTGCCGAAGGGGCGCGGGCGGCCTTCCCAGTTCAAGTAGCTGCCCGCCTTCTCCACCGCGGGCGCGACCGGGAGCACCACGTCGGCGTGCGCGGTGACCGCGCTGTGCCGCAGCTCCAGGCTGACCACGAAACCGGTGAAGTCCAGCGCGCGCTCGGCCAGCGCCGGGTCCGGCAGGTCGAACGGGTCGACACCGCCGACGACCAGCGCGTCCAGCCCACCGCTCGCGGCGGCGGTCAGGATGCCCGTGGTGTCGCGGCCCGCCTCGGCGGGCAGCGCGCCGGGCTCCAGGCCCCACGCCTGCTCGACCTCGGCCCGCGCGGCCGCGTCGCCCACCAGGCGACCGCCCGGCAGCAACGTCGGCAGCAGGCCTGCCTCCAGCGCGCCGCGCTCACCGGCGCGCCGCGGGATCCAGGCGACGTTCGCGCCGGTCCGCTCGGCCAACGCGGCGACCGCGGAGAACAGGCCAGGCACCTCGGCGGCGCGTTCGCCGACCAGGATCACCGAACCCGGCTTCGCCAGCTCCTCGACCACGTCGGCGGCGTGCTCGGGCAGCGCGTTCACCGCGGCGGGCTCGCCGCCGGGCACGCACGCGAGCAGCACGCCGTTCGTCTTCTCCACCGCGGGCGTCGTGAACTGGCCCAGGTGGTAGACCTTCGTCCGGTTCTTGCGGGCCGCCTTGCGCAGCCGCAGGAACACGATCGGCGACTCCTCCTCCGGCTCGAACGCGACCAGCAGCGCGGCCGGCGCGGACTCGATGCCCGCGTAGGTGACGCCGCCGTTGTCGGGGTTCCGGCCGAGGACCGCGCCGGTCAGGAACTCCAGCTCCTCGGCCGAGTGGGCGCGGGCGCGGAAGTCGACGTCGTTGGTGCGCAGCGCGATCCGGGCGAACTTCGAGTACGCGTAGGCGTCCTCGACGGTGAGGCGACCGCCGGCGAGCACGCCGACGCCCTTGCCGTCACGCGCCTTCGCCAGGCCCTCGGCGGCGTGCTGCAGCGCCTCGGTCCAGGACGACTCGCGCAGCTCGCCGCTGGCCTTGTCGCGCACCAGCGGGCGGCGGATCCGGTCACCGGCCGTCGCGTAGGTGAACGCGAAGCGGCCCTTGTCGCAGGTCCACTCCTCGTTGACCTCGGGCGCGTCGCCCGCCAGCCGCCGCTGCACCTTGCCGCGCCGCCAGTCGGTGCGCGTCGAGCAGCCCGAGGAGCAGTGCTCGCACACGCCGGGCGTGGACATCAGGTCGAACGGCCGGGCGCGGAACCGGTACGCGGCGCTGGTCAGGGCGCCGACCGGGCAGATCTGGATGGTGTTGCCGGAGAAGTACGACTGGAACGGCTTCTCCGGCGCGACACCGATCTGCTGCTGCGAGCCGCGCTCCAGCAGCTCGATGAACGGGTCGCCGGCGATCTGCGCGGAGAACCGCGTGCAGCGCTGGCACAGCACGCACCGCTCGCGGTCCAGCAGGACCTGCGTCGAGATCGGGATCGGCTTCGGGAACGTCCGCTTGTGCTCGTGGAACCGCGAGTCCGAGCGGCCGTGCGCCAGCGCCTGGTTCTGCAGCGGGCACTCGCCGCCCTTGTCGCAGATCGGGCAGTCCAGCGGGTGGTTGATGAGCAGCAGCTCCATCACGCCCTGCTGCGCCTTGTCCGCCACCGGCGAGGTCAGCTGGGTCTTGACCACCATGCCGTCGGCGACCGTCATGGTGCAGGAGGCCTGCGGCTTCGGCATCGGCCGGCCGCCCATCTCCACCTCGACCAGGCACTGCCGGCAGGCGCCCGCGGGCTCCAGCAGCGGGTGGTCGCAGAACCTCGGGATCACGGTGCCGAGCCGCTCCGCGGTGCGGATGAGCAGCTCGCCCTTGGGCGCGACGACCTCGACGCCGTCGATGACGAGCTTCACGTGGCCCTCGGGGACCACGAGCTCCGTGCTCTTCTCGGGTGCGGTTGCCTCGATGGTCATGCGCTTGCTCCCGCCAGGGCTGCTGCCTGATCCTTCTCGGGTGAGTTCTGGTCGCACAAGGCCAGGAACTCGTGCTTGAAGTACTTGATGCCGCTGGTGATGGGGCTGACCGCGCCGTCGCCGAGGGCGCAGAACGAGCGGCCCAGGATGTTGTCGCAGACGTCCAGCAGCGTGTCGATGTCACTGGCCGTGCCCTCGCCGCGCACCATCCGCTGGAGGATCTGCACGAGCCAGTAGGTGCCCTCGCGGCACGGCGTGCACTTGCCGCACGACTCGTGCTTGTAGAACTCGGTCCACTTCATGACCGCCCACGGCACGGACACCGTCTCGTTGAAGATCTGCAACGCGGTGGTGCCCAGCATCGAACCGGCCTCGGCCGCGCCCTCGAAGTCCAGCGGCACGTCCAGGTGCTCGGCGGTGAACAGCGGGGTGGACGAGCCGCCCGGCGTCCAGAACTTCAGCGGGATGCCGTCCTTCATGCCGCCCGCCAGGTCGAGCAGCTCGCGCAGCGTGACGCCCATCGGGGCCTCGTACTGGCCGGGGCGCTCCACGTGGCCGGACAGCGAGAAGATCTTCGGGCCCGGCGACCGCTCGCGGCCCATGGTGCGGAACCAGTCCGCGCCGCCGTTGACGATGTAGGGCACGCTGGCGATCGTCTCGACGTTGTTCACCACGGTCGGCGAGGCGTACAGGCCCGCGGTCGCCGGGAACGGCGGCTTGAGCCGGGGCTGGCCGCGCTTGCCCTCCAGCGAGTCCAGCAGCGCCGTCTCCTCGCCGCAGATGTAGGCGCCCGCGCCCGCGTGCACGACCACGTCGAGGTCGAAGCCCGAGCCGAGGATGTCCTTGCCCAGGTAGCCCGCCTCGTACGCCTCGCGCACGGCCGCGTGCAGCCGGCGGATCACGTGCAGCACCTCGCCGCGCACGTAGATCGCGGCGAAGTTCGCCCGGATCGCGTACGAGGTGATGATGATGCCCTCGATCAGCGAGTGCGGGTCCGCCATCATCAGCGGGATGTCCTTGCAGGTGCCCGGCTCGCCCTCGTCGGCGTTGATGACGAGGTAGTGCGGCTTGCCGTCGTTCTGCGGGATGAAGCCCCACTTCATGCCGGTGGGGAAACCCGCGCCGCCGCGACCGCGCAGCCCGGAGTCCTTGCACTGCTGGATCAGCTGGTCCGGGTGGGCCTTGAGCGCCTTGCGCAGCGCCGTGTACCCCTCCAGCTGCTCGTAGGTCTTCAGCGTCCACGAGCGCGGCGACAGCCAGCGCTTCGTCAGGACGGGAGTCAGGTTGTCGACCACGTCAGCTCCCCTACCTACTTCTTCTCCGGCAGCGGCGGGAACTCCGCGTTGTCCGGCATGGCCGGCGCGGTCCAGCCGCGTTCCGCGGCGATCTTGGCCCCGCGCACCGTCTCCGGTGCGGCCGACGGGCCGTCCAGGTCCGCGTCACGACCCTCGAAGAACCCGGCCAGCTGCAACTCGGCCTGGCGGAAGTCGGTCAGCGGCGCGCCCCGCGTCGGGTGGGGCTTGTCCCCCGCCTGCAGGGATTTCACCAGCTCCAGCGCGCCCTCGGGCGTCTGGTTGTCGAAGTACTCGTAGTTGACCTGGAGCACCGGGCCGAGGTCGCAGGCCGCCAGGCACTCGGCGTGCTCCAGCGTGATCGAGCCCGGCGTGCCCGGCTCGCCCGCGGTCTCCTCGTGGCCGACGTCCAGGTGGTCCTTGAGCTTGGCGTAGATGGCGTCACCGCCGAGCGCGGCGCACAGCGTGTTCGTGCAGACGCTCACCAGGTGCTCGCCGCACGGGCGGCGCTTGTACATGGTGTAGAACGTCGCGACCGCGCTGACCTCGGCGTTGGTCAGGTCGAGCTGGCCGGCGCAGAACGTGATGCCCGCCTGGCTGACGTACCCCTCGACCGACTGCACCAGGTGCAGCATCGGCAGCAGCGCCGACCGCGCCTGCGGGTAGCGCGCGATGATCGCCTGCGCCTTGTCCACGATGGACTGGTCGAACAGGTCGGTGGGTTCCTGCGTCTGCGTCATCGGTCACAACCACCCATCACCGGGTCGATAGAGGCCACCGAGGCGATGACGTCGGCGACCATGCCGCCCTCGCACATCGCGGGCATCGACTGGAGGTTCACGAAGCTGGGTTCGCGCACGTGCACGCGCATCGGCCGGGTGCCGCCGTCGGAGACGACGTGGTAGCCGAGCTCGCCGCGCGGCGACTCGATCGGCACGTACACCTGGCCCGCCGGCACCGCGAAGCCCTCGGTCACCAGCTTGAAGTGGTGGATCAGGGACTCCATGGACTGGCCCATGATCTTGCGGACGTGCTCGAGCGAGTTGCCCATGCCGTCCGCGCCGATGGTCAGCTGCGCGGGCCACGCGACCTTGGCGTCGGCCACCATGACCGGGCCGGGCGTCAGGTTGTCGACGGCCTGCCGGACGATCTTGAGCGACTGGTGGATCTCCTCCAGCCGCAGCAGGTAGCGGGCGTAGGAGTCGGCGGCGTTGGACGTGGGCACGTCGAACTCGTAGTTCTCGTAGCCGCAGTAGGGGTCGACCTTGCGCAGGTCCCACGGCAGGCCCGCGGAGCGCAGGATCGGCCCGGTGATGCCCAGCGCGAGGCACGCGTCCACCGGCAGGTAGCCGACGCCCGCGAGGCGGTTGCGCCAGATCGGCTGGCCCGACAGCAGCTTGTCGTAGTCCGGCAGCCGGGAGTCCATCACCTTGATGAAGTCCTTGATCTTCTGCTCGGCGCCGTCCGGCAGGTCCTGCGCCAAGCCGCCGGGCCTGATGAACGCGTGGTTCATCCGCAGACCGGTGAGGAACTCCAGCAGGTGCAGGACCTCTTCGCGCTCGCGGAAGCCCGCGGTCATGCCGGTCAGCGCGCCGAGCTCCATGCCGCCGGTGGCCAGCGCCACCAGGTGCGAGCTGATCCGGTTGAGCTCCATGAGCAGCACGCGGATCGTCTGCGCCCGCTGCGGGACGGTGATGCCGAGCAGCTTCTCGACCGACATGCAGTACGCGGCCTCGTTGTGCAGCGGGGCCAGGTAGTCCATGCGCGTCACGAACGTGACGCCCTGGGTCCAGTTGCGGTACTCGACGTTCTTCTCGATGCCGGTGTGCAGGTAGCCGATGACGCTGCGGGCCTGGGTGACGGTCTCGCCCTCCAGCTCCAGCACCAGGCGCAGCACGCCGTGCGTGGAGGGGTGCTGCGGGCCCAGGTTCATGACGATGCGCTCGTCACCCGCGGCCTCGGCCAGCACCTCGTCCCAGTCGCCGCCGGTCACCGTGTAGACGGTGCCCTCGGTCGTCTGGCGCGAGCCGGCGTACGCGTCGGTGTCCGGCGTGGTGCGGCCGGCGTCGTGGGCTTCGCTGTCACGGCCCGCGGCACTGGTGTCGGTGCCGGTGGTCACGTCGGAAAGTCGCTCGGTCATGAGTAGGACCGCCTCTGGTCTGGCGGGGGGATCTCCGCGCCCTTGTACTCCACCGGGATGCCGCCGAGCGGGTAGTCCTTGCGCTGCGGGTGGCCGTCCCAGTCGTCCGGCATGAGGATCCGGGTCAGCCCCGGGTGGCCGTCGTAGACGATGCCGAACATGTCCCAGGCCTCGCGCTCCTGCCAGTCCGCGGTCGGGTAGACCGAGACCACGCTGGGGATGTGCGCGTCGTCCACGTCGACCGCGACCTCCAGCCGGATGCGCCGGCGGTAGGTCATCGACGTCAGGTGGTAGACCGAGTGCAGCCGCTGCGGCGCGTCGGCGCCGTAGTCCACACCGGACACCGAGCTGCACAGCTCGAACCGCAGCGCCGGGTCGTCGCGCAGGATGCGCGCCACGTCCACGAGGTTCTCGCGGCGCAGGAAGAAGGTGATCTCGCCGCGGTCGACGGTGATCTGCTGGACCGTGTCGGCGGGCAGGCCCTTCTCCCGGATCGCGGCCAGCAGCTCGTCGGCGACCTCGTCGAACCAGCCGCCGTAGGGCCGCTCGGACGGCGCGGCGACGTGGGCGGGCAGCCGCAGGCCGCCGAAGCCGGAGGTGTCGCCGGTGCCGGAGATGCCGAACATGCCCTGGCGCGCCTTGCCCGCGACCATGCCGCCGCGCGCGAGGTGCTCCTCGTGCTGGGCCTCGTTCATGCTCGCGGAGCTGAGCGCCTCGGGGTTGCCCTCGGTCTGCGGGGTGCCCGCGCCGGGGGCCTTCTCGACGTCTTTGCCCTGCTCAGCGCCGGTTCCGCCTGGGCTGCTGTCGTTTGCCATGCCGCTCACTTCTTCGCAAAGCGCTCGGAGGACGGGATCATGGCCGTCTGGTGGCCGGACTCGGCCAGCAGCGCGGCGCGGTTCGCCCCGAGCGGTTCGTCCATGATCTTCGCGTGGATCTTGAGGATCGCGTCGATCAGCATCTCCGGCCGCGGCGGGCAGCCGGGCAGGTACATGTCGACCGGCACGACGTGGTCCACGCCCTGCACGACCGCGTAGTTGTTGAACATGCCGCCGCTGGAGGCGCACACGCCCATGGCGAGCACCCAGCGCGGCTCCGGCATCTGGTCGTAGATCTGCCGCAGCACCGGCGCCATCTTGTTGGTCACCCGGCCCGCGACGATCATCAGGTCGGCCTGGCGCGGCGAGGCGCGGAAGACCTCCATGCCGAACCGCGCGAGGTCGTAGCGCGGGCCGCCGGTGGTCATCATCTCGATCGCACAGCACGCCAGGCCGAACGTGGCGGGCCACAGCGAGGACTTGCGGGTCCAGTTGACCAGCTTCTCCACGCTGGCGAGCAGGATGCCGTTCGGGAGCTTCTCTTCGAGACCCACTGGTTTCCCCCTCAGTTCCAGTCGAGGCCGCCGCGACGCCACACGTAGGCGTACGCGAAGCCGACCGTCGCGACGAACAGGGCGATCTCCACCAGGCCGAACAGGCCGAGCCGGTCCGCGGAGACCGCGAAGGGGTAGAGGAACACCATTTCGATGTCGAACAGGATGAACAGCATCGCCGTGAGGTAGTAGGCGACCGGCATGCGGCCACCGCCCACCACGGGTTGCGGCGACGGCTCGATGCCGCACTCGTAGGCGTCGAGCTTCGCGCGGTTGTAGCGGCGGGGACCGATGTACGGCGCGGCCGTCACCGAGAACAGCGCGAAGGCCCCGGCGAGGACGAACATCAATACGAGGGGGAGGTAAGGGTCCAGCACTCTCCGTCGTCCTTTCCTCGCGTCGCGGTGGTGGTGCACCGCCGACCGTTGCGCACCCTAAAGGGTGTTCTTGCGGCCTCCGGAGGTTAGGCGTGCCTAACAATCCGCAGGTCGCTTGTGAAACACTTCACAAGGCATCTCAGCCGGTTGTGAACTGATTCACAAGACCTGAGGGTCAGTGTAGAACGTCACACAGAGGCGTGACGGGCACCCCCGTCATAGGCACTGACCTGCACTTTCACGGTGCAGATCAACAGTTGGCTGACCCGTCGGTGAACGGGAGCACACCGAAAACGAAACAGCGCCGACTCTCAAGTCGGCGCTGCGTCGGTTAGCGGAGGCCCGTTAGGCCGTTGGGGCGAGTTTCGTGGCCGCGGTGATGATGCGGTCGAACGAGTCGCCGTCCTTGGGGTCGTAAAGGCCCGCGAGCAGCTTCAGGACCAGCTTCATCAGGGTCTTGCGCGGCAGCCCGTACTTGGTGGCGGTGCGCATGACCGTGGGGTTGCCGATGAGCTTGCTGAAGACGTTGCCGAGCCGGTAGTAGCTGCCCAGGGCCTGTTCGATGCGCACGGGGTAGCCGTGCAGCGCGCGTTCGCGGCTCGCGCCCTGGCGGGCCAGGCCCTGCACCGCGGTCTCGGCCGCGATCCGGGCCGACTCCATGGCGTAGCCGATGCCCTCGCCGTTGAACGGGTTGACCATGCCGCCCGCGTCGCCGACGAGCAGCAGGCCGTCGCGGTAGTGGGGCTTGCGGTTCAGCCCCATCGGCAGGGCCGCGCCGCCGATCTTGCCGGTGGCGTTCTCCTCGCGGAAACCCCACTCCTCGGGGGTGCCGTCGAGCCAGCTCTTGAGCAGCGCGCGGTAGTCCGTGGTGCCGTAGGCCTTGGAGGTGCTGAGGATGCCGAGGCCGACGTTCACGGTGCCGTCGCCCATGCCGAAGATCCAGCCGTAGCCGGGCAGCAGGACGTCGTTGGCGCGGTCCCACAGCTCCAGGTGCGACTCCAGGTAGTCGTCCTTGGTGCGGGGGCTGGCGTAGTAGCGGCGGACCGCGACGCCCATCGGCTTGGCGTCGTCCTTCTGGATGCCGACGCTGAGGGCGAGGCGGGCGCTGACGCCGTCGCAGGCCAGGACGATGGGCGCCCTGTAGGTGACGGGGGTCTTGTCCGGGCCCTGCTTGGCCTCGACGCCGACGACCCGGCCGTTCTCGACCACCGCGCCGGTGACGGTGGTCTGCTGGTGCATGCGGGCGCCCGCGGCGACGGCGGTGTTCGCCAGCATCTCGTCGAAGTCCTGCCTCGGGCGGACCAGGCCGTAGGGCGGGAACGTGGCCAGCTCGGGCCAGTCCAGCTCCAGCGTGACGCCGCCGCCGACCACGCGCAGGCCGCGGTTGTGCAGCCAGCCGGCTTCCTCGCGGGTGTCGATGCCCAGGTCGATCAGCTGCTTGACCCCGCGCGGGGTCAGGCCGTCACCGCACACCTTCTCGCGCGGGAAGGTGCTCTTCTCCAGCAGCACCACGTCCAGGCCCGCGCGTGCCAGGTAGGTGGCCGCGGTGGAGCCCGCGGGCCCCGCGCCGACCACGATCACCTCGGCGTCCTCGCCTGCCTTGCGGCGGCTGGGAGTCGTCATCCCCGCTCCTTGTGCCCGTGTTCACAAAGTCCAGGGCGAGTCTACTTGCGCGTTGCTGAGGCTTTGCGCGCTCGAGGGCTACGAGGCCTGGGGCGGTGCGGGCTTCGTGCCGCGGTGCAGCGCGACCATGCCGCCGGTGAGGTTCATCCAGGCGACGTCCTCCCAGCCGGCGCGGGCCACGATCTCGCCGAGCGCGCGCTGGTCGGGCCACGTGCGCATGGATTCGGCGAGGTACTTGTAGGCCTCCGGGTTGGAGGAGACGAACCGGGCGATGAGCGGCAGGATCCGCAGCAGGTGGCGCATGTAGACGAAGCGGAACGGGCGGAACGTCGGCGTGGAGACCTCGCACACCACGAGCCGTCCGCCGGGCTTGACGACGCGGGCCATCTCGCGCAGCGCGGCCTCGGTGTCGTTGAAGTTGCGCAGGCCGAAGGACACCGTGACGGCGTCGAAGGCGTTGTCCGCGAAAGGCAGGCGCAGGGCGTCGGCAGCCACCTTCGGCACCGGCCGGTGCGCGCCGCCCAGCAGCATCCCCAGCGAGAAGTCGGCCGCCACGCACCACGCGCCCGAGGCCGCGTACTCCACCGTGGAGACGGCCGTGCCCGCCGCCAGGTCCAGCACCTTCTCGCCGGGCTTGGCGTCCAGGACCCGCCTGCTCCACTCCCGCCAGCGCCGGTCGAACCCCAGGGTCATGACCGAGTTCGTGCGGTCGTAGCCCTTGGCCACGCCGTCGAACATCTTCGCGACCTCGCGGGGGTTCTTGTCCAGACCTGCACGCGCCATGCCGGAAGCCTAGGTGACGCCCTCAACCCCGCCACCCGAACCCTGAGCCCCGGCCCGGCCGACCCTCAGCCCCGCGTGTCCCCCTCCGGAACGCGCGTGTCCTGGAGGTCGGACACGCGGGGGCAGGTGGCGCGGAGGGCGGTCAGCATGCCGGTGACGGCGGCTTGCCAGGGGTACTCCTCGGCGCGGGCACGGGCGGCGGAACGGCGGGTCGGCTCGGGGTGGTCCAGCAGGCTGGTCACGGCGCCGGCGAACGCCGGGGCGTGGTCGGGCACGGCGGCGCCGCAGGACGGGCGGACGATCTCGCGCAATGCCGAGGACGCCGAGACGACCACCGGGGTGCCGGAGGCCAGCGCTTCCAGGGCGGCCAGGCCGAACGTCTCGTGCGGGCCCGGCGCCAGGGAGACGTCGGCGGTGGCGAGGAGGTCGGCGACGTCCGTGCGCCGGCCGACGAACCCCAGGAAGGTGACCGGCAGACCGGCGGCACGGCGTTCCAACGCCTCCCGGCGCGGACCGTCGCCGGCGATGACCAGCCGCACGTCGTGCCCGGCCGCGTGCAGCTCCGCCGCCGTGTCGACGCTGCGCTCGACGTGCTTCTCCGCCGACAACCGCCCGCAGTGCACGAGCAGCGCGTCGGCGCCCCGCGCCAGCTCCGCCCGCAACGACCGGTCGTGCCGGGTCGGCGTGAACGTCCGCAGGTCGACGCCCAGCGGCACGCGGGCCACGTTGCGCGCACCGATCCGGTCGAACTCCTCCCGCGCGAACTCCGTCGTGCACACCACCGTGTCGTAGGACGCCGCCATCCGCGCGTTGGCCCGGTCCGCAACCCGCCGCGCCAACGGCGTGGGCAGCAGGAACTGCTCCAGCAGCCGGTCCAGCCGCTCGTGCGAGATCACCACGCTCGGCACGCCGCGCGCCGCCGCCCACCGGCCCATGCCGCGCAGCGTGAGCCGGTCCGACACCTCCAGCCGGTCGGGCGACAGGTGGTCGAGCAACGCCCGCACGCGCCACGGGTCCACCGCCCGGTACCCGCCGGTGCCGGGGATGCGCGGCGCGGGCAACGTCACCCGCCGGACGCCCGGCGACAGCTCCTCGTCGGCGTGCGCGGCGCCCGGGACGACCAACGTGACCTGGTGCCCGTTCGCCGCGTAACCGTCGCCGAGGTGGTGCAGCGCCGTGCGCAGGCCGCCGGAGCGCGGACCGTAGAAGTTGGCCAGCTGGACGATCCTCATGCGTGCCCGACCTTCATGCCTGCCCGATGTTCATGCCTGCCCGATCCTCATGCTGCACGGCGTTCCGGCAGGTCCAGCACGGCCGCGTAGTGGCCCAGCAGCTCGTCGCACACGGCCGACCAAGTGCGCCCGCGCACCCAGCGCCGGGCCGCCTGCCCGAACCGGCGGCGGCGCAGCGGGTCGCCCAGCTCCACCACGGCCCGCCTGAGCTGCCCGTCGTCGGCGAACAGGTAGCCGGTGCCGGGTTGCACCAGGTCACGCGGCCCGCCGGCGTCCGGCGCGACCACCGGCACACCGCTGGCCAACGCCTCCTGCACGGCCTGGCAGAACGTCTCGTGCGGGCCCGTGTGCACGAACACGTCCAAGCTCGCGTACGCCGTGGCCAGGTCCGCGCCGCTCTTGAACCCGAGGAACGCCGCGCCGGGCAGGTCGTGCCGCAACTGCGCCTGCTCCGGCCCCTCACCCACCACCACCAGCCGCACGCCGGGCAGGTCGGCGAGCGCCGCGAGCCGGTCCACCCGCTTCTCCGGCGACAGCCGGCCGACGTACCCGACGAGCAGCTCGCCGTTCGGCGCCAACGAGGCGCGCAACGCGTCGTCCCGCCGGGACGGGTGGAACAGCTCGACGTCCACGCCACGTCCCCACCTGTGCACGCGCGGCACGCCGTGCTCCTGGAGCGCGTCGACGGCCCAGGTCGACGGCGCGAGCGTGCGGTCGGCCTGCGCGTGCAGCCGGCGCGTCCACCGCCAGGCGGCACGGGCGGTGAGGCCGAGGCCGTAGTGGCCGGCGAACCCGGCGATGTCGGTCTGGTAGACCGCGACGGTCGGGATGCCGAGCCTGCGTGCGGCGGACAGGCCGCGGGCGCCCATCACGAACGGGCTCGCCAGGTGCACGACGTCCGGCCGGAAGTCGGCCAGCGCGGTCAGCACCTTGCGCGTCGGCACCCCGACGGGCAGCGAGCTGAACCTCGGCAGGTCCACCGCCGGGACGCGCACGACCGGCGTGCCGAGGTGGTGGTCGGCACCCGCGCCGGGAGCCACCACCAACGCCTGGTGACCGCGCGCCCGGAGGTGTTCCAGGACCCGCAGCACCGAGTTGGTGACCCCGTTGACCTGGGGCAGGAAGCTCTCGGTGACGATCGCTACGCGCACGCCGATCACCATGCGGTGCGAAGGACACGGCGGCGTGACACCTCCGCGAACGCGCGCCGAACACCTCGCGTCGCGGTCGACGTTGGCCACGGGTTCACCTGGAGTACGTGGCGCGGTCACTCTGTGCGGTGACACTAGGTCGGCATGACCGTCTTGTCGTCCCGACCCGCGCAGCCCGTCGATCCCGGCCTGGTGTCGATCGCGCTGGAGATAGCGGGCCGACTCGCCAACGACGCGTCCGACGTGATCATGGCGACCGCCGGGCGCGGCGCGCGACCCGATGACGAGACCTCGCCGTTCGACTGGGTGACCGACACGGACCGGACGTTGGAGCGGCACACGCGGCGGGTGCTGACGGCCGAGTTCCCGCACATCCCGGTGTTCTGCGAGGACACCGACAGCGACGTGGTGAGCGACGCGGAGTTCCGCTGGGTGGTCGACCCGGTCGACGGGACCGCGAACTACGTCGCCGGTGTGCCCTGGTGCGCGTACAGCCTGGCGTTGATCGACCGGTGGGGTCCGGTCGTCGGGGTGGTCGCGGACCCGTACCGGGCCCAGATCTACGCCGCCGCGCGGGGTCGCGGCATGCGGGCGAACGGCACGCCGGTGCGGCTCGGCGACCAGGCGGTGAGCTCCATCGTGTGCACGGAGATGACGCGGACCGGCCCGTGGCCGGGGATGGGCGAGTTCATCTCGCGGGCCGCCGTGGCGGGCACGGGCGTGCGGGTGCTGGGCTCGAAGGCCCTGGCCGTCGCCCAGGTGGCCCTGGGCCACGCCGCCGCCGCCGTCCTGGACAGCTACCACGAGTGGGACGTGGCCGGCGCGGTCGCCCTGGCCGTCGAATCGGGCGCCGCCGTGCTGGACCGGCGGGGCGAGGACGCACCCCTGCCGGTGGACGGCCTGCTCGTCGCCATGCCGGAGGTGGCGGAGGAGGTCCTGGCCTGGTGGCAGGCGTCGTCCACGCCTCGTTAGGCCGTTTGGCGGATCAACGCGCTCTGTGTACAGTCGGTCACGCCAGGCCCAGTAGGGCCTGGAAGTGAACCCGGTTCACCGTCCGGACGGTCGGTTGCCGGGTTTCGCGCTGTTCAGGGCAGCCGGAGCGCGCTGGACGCCTTCGATCAGGGCCGCCACCCGACGCTCTAACCATTGCCCATGTGCGGCAGTTGTTGTTCCAGGACTTCCAGGTGGGTGCGGACCGCGTCCAGGGACGTCTGGTCCAGGAGTCGGAGGGCCACGCGGCCCACCTCGTCCTCGAACGACGTGAAGTCGTGGACGGCGGCGGTCAGGCGGTCGGTCACCGGGTGGGACTGGTCGGCGGCCAGGGCTCGGCCCAGGTCGGCGATCCGGCGCACGTCCGGCAGCTCGGCGGCGAACTGCGCGGCGATCCGCTCCAGCCACGCCCTGGCCGGTGACGCGGGCACGGTGGCCACGGCGGCGCCCACCCGCTGCACGGCCAGCTCACAGCGGCCCACCATCGCCGACCAGCGGTCGTTCACCGGAGTCGGGACGGGGAGCGGGGGTGGTGGGGGTGGCAGCTGGACCGGGGGCCGGGAACGGCGGCGGATGGCTCCGACCACGACGCCGACCACCGTGCCCGGGACGCCTCCCAGGACCACGCCGACGATCCCGGACGCGACCAGGGACGCCAGGAACGGCGCGGAGTCGTCACCGGACGGCACCGCCAAGGTGACCATGAACAGGACCGTCATCAGCGTCGTGCCGATGAGCAGTCCCCAGAGCGCCGACCGTGCCATGGGCACAATGTGCCAGATCAGGCGTCGTAATCCACGGTAACCGCCGAGGTCACGGCAACGGACTGGCAGGTCAGCACGAAACCGGCCTCCACCTCGCGCGGCTCCAGCGCGTAGTTCCGCCGCATCTCCACCTCACCGGACACGACCAGCGCGCGGCACGTCCCGCACACGCCGCCCTTGCACGCGAACGGCAGGTCCGCGCGCACCCGCTGGGCCGCGTCGAGGATCGGCACGTCCGCCGGCAGCGGCACCTCGGTGGTCCGCCCGTCCAGGATCACCGTGGCGGTGGCCGAAGCGGAAGCCGACGGTTCCGCGCGGCGCGGCGGAGGCGGCGGCTCGTCCACGTAGAACAGCTCGTGGTGCACGGCGGACGGGGGGACGCCCAACGCACCCAGCACGTCCTCCGCGTCCCGCACCATCCCGTACGGCCCGCACAGCCACCACGCGTCGACGTCCGCCCACGGCACCACCGTCGAGAACAGCGCCCGCAGCTTCGCCGCGTCCAACCGCCCGCTGAACAGCTCGACGTCCCGCGGCTCCCGCGACAGCACGTGCACCAGCTGGAACCGCGCCGGGTAGCGGTCCTTCAGGTCCGCCAGCTCCTCGGCGAACATCACCGTGTCCGCACGCCGGTTCCCGTACAGCATCGTCACCCGCGCCCCGCCGGCCAGCACCGACGCCGCGATCGACAACGCGGGCGTGATGCCGGACCCGGCCACCACCAGACCGTGGTGCGACCCGCCGGACGGCGTGAAGTTGCCCTGCGGCGGCAGCACCTCCAGCACGTCGCCGCGCTGCAACCGGTCCACCAGCAGCGTGGAGAACAGCCCGCCGTCCACCCGCCGCACCCCGATCCGCAGCGGACCGCCGGCAGGCGCGCAGATCGAGTACGAGCGCCGCTCGTCGCCGTTGCGCAGGGTCACGTACTGCCCTGGGGCGAACGCGAAGTCCGCGGCCAGCGACGGCGGCACCTCGAACGTCACCGCGACGGCGTCCGGGCACAGCTGCTCGACCGACGCGACGGTCAGCTTGTGGAACACCGGCCGTGCCATCAGATCTCCTTCACGTGCTCGAAAGGCTCGGCGCAGTCCGCGCACCGGCGCAGCGCCTTGCACGCCGTGGACCCGAACCGCGACACCTCCGCGGTCCGCGACGACCCGCACCGCGGGCAGGTCACCCGCCGCGACGGCGGCGTCAGGTTCAACGGCACCGGACCGACCGCGCGCGGTCCCAGCCGGGACGGCGGCGCGATGCCCGCCTCCCGCAGCTTGCGCAACCCGGCCTCGCTGATCCAGTCCGTGGTCCACGCGGGCGACAGCGACAGCCGCACGTCCACCGCCGCGTACCCCGCCGCCAGCAACGACCGCCGCAGGTCGGCGGCCATCTCGTCGATCGCCGGGCACCCCGAGTAGGTGGGCGTGATCGTCACCGACACCCGACCGCCGGACTCGGTGACCTCGCGCAGCACGCCGAGGTCGGCCAGCGTCAGCACCGGCAGCTCCGGGTCGCGGACGCGCGCGGCGACTTCGAGGGCGGTGCTCACCACGACGCCCCCGGCAACGACCGGTGCAGGTGCTGCATCTCGGCCAGCAGGTAGCCGAACGCCTCGGTGTGCACGCCGTCGCGCCCGGCCAGCCCGTTGACCCGCGCCGCGGGCACGTCCGCCGGCCGCGCCAGCCCCGCCGCCGCCAGCACCGCGTCCAGCACACCGTCCACTTCGGACCGCAGCTCGGCGGGGTCGACCGCGACACCGGGCAGCCGCAGCTCGACCGGGTGCGGGGTGAACAGCTCGGCCAGGAACGGCCACACCCGCGCCAACCCGGCCCGCATCCGCCGGTGCGACTCCTCGGTGCCGTCGCCGAGCCGCACGACCCACTGGGCGGCGTGGTCGCGGTGGTAGGCCAGCTCCTTCAGGCCCTTCGCCGCCACGGCCGCCAACACCGGGTCGGCGCTCGCCCGCAACCGCGAGTACTGCGCGAGCTTCCACGACGAGAACACCAGCAGCCGCGCCATGGTCGTGGCGAAGTCGCCGCCCGCGAACGGTCCGCACTCGATCTCCGCCAGGTGCACGTTGCGGAAGTCCCGCTCGTCGCGCAGGTACGCCAGCGCGTCCTCGTCCCGGCCCGCGCCCTCGACCTCGCCCGCCCTGGTCAGCAGCATCCGGGACTGGCCGAGCAGGTCGAGCGCGATGTTGGCCAGCGCGACGTCCTCCTCCAGCTCCGGCGCGCGGGAGCACCACTCGGCCAGCCGCTGGGACATGACCAGCGCGTCGTCGCCGAGCATCAGGCAGTACGCGGCCAGGTCGGCGCGGTCGACGTCGGGCACCTCGCGGTCCACCCCGGCCAACGGCTCGGAGAACCCGGTCCCGAACGCCCAGTGCGCGTCCTCGTGGTCGATCAAAGATTCGTACGCGTTGTCAAAGCTCATCGCGTCACCGCACGTTCGTCGGGGGCCGTTGTCACTGTGTTCTGCGGGACACCCGCACCCGGGTCACAGGTGCGGCACGTCCTCGGGGATCTCGTAGAACGTCGGGTGCCGGTAGACCTTGTCCCCGCTCGGCTCGAAGAACGGGTCCTTCTCGTCCGGCGACGACGCGGTGATCGCCGTCGCGGGCACCACCCAGATCGACACGCCCTCGTTGCGCCGGGTGTAGACGTCACGCGCGTTGCGCAGCGCCATCTCGGCGTCCGGCGCGTGCAGCGACCCGACGTGCACGTGGTTCAACCCGCGCTTGCCGCGCACGAACACTTCCCACAGCGGCCACGACGCACTCATGCCACACCTTCCTCGACAGCCGCGTGCTTCGAAGCGTGCGCCGCAGCCGCCGCACGCACCCACTCGCCGTCCTCGTGGGCCTTGCGCCGGTGCTCGACGCGCTGCGCGTTGGTCGGCCCGTTACCGCCGACGACCTGCCAGAACTCGTCCCAGTCGGGCTGGCCGAAGTCGTGGTGCCCGCGCTCGGCGTTCCACCTCAGCTCCGGGTCGGGCAGCGTCACGCCCAGCTTCTCCGCCTGCGGCACGGTCATGTCGACGAACTTCTGCCGCAGCTCGTCATTGGTGTTGCGCTTGATCCGCCACTTCATCGACTGCTCGGTGTTGGACGACTCGGCGTCCGGCGGGCCGAACATCATCAGCGACGGCCACCACCAGCGGTTCACCGACTCCTGCACCATCGCGCGCTGGGCGTCGGTGCCGGACATCATCGTCATCAGCAGCTCGTAGCCCTGCCGCTGGTGGAAGGACTCCTCCTTGCAGATGCGGATCATCGCCCGCGCGTACGGCCCGTAGGACGTGCGGCACAGCGGCACCTGGTTGCAGATCGCGGCGCCGTCGACGAGCCAGCCGATCACGCCGACGTCGGCGTAGGACAGCGTCGGGTAGTTGAAGATCGAGGAGTACTTCTGCCGGCCCGAGATCAGCTTCTCGGTCAGCTCGCCGCGGTCCGCGCCCAGCGTCTCGGTCGCCGCGTACAGGTACAGCCCGTGCCCGGCCTCGTCCTGGACCTTCGCCAGCAGGATCGCCTTGCGGCGCAGCGACGGCGCGCGGCTGATCCAGTTGCCCTCGGGCTGCATGCCGATGATCTCGGAGTGCGCGTGCTGCGCGATCTGCCGGATCAACGTCTTCCGGTAGCCGTCGGGCATCCAGTCGCGCGGCTCGACGCGCTGCTCGGCCGCGACGGTGCGCTCGAACTGCGCCTCCAGGTCCATGCACCCGATGTTACACCTGGAGGCTGATTTACGGCAGAACTGTCACAACCTGCCGTGCTTGCCTCTCCGGGTCACCCACCAGAGCAGCGGCAGCAGCACCGCCCACACCGCGAGCAGGAAGGTGCCGATCGGCAGCAGCGCGAGCACGGCCGTGCGCCCGGCGACCCGCGCCACCTCGGGGTCGGCCGTGTCGTACTCGATGCGCACCAACTGGCCCGGCTCCAACCCCTCCGGGTACAGCAGGCCCTGGGACGGGCTGTGCACCGCGCCGTCCGGCGTGGCGAAGCGCACCACGGTCCGCTGGAACGAGACGGACACCACCTCGGCGGTCGCCTTGCCCAGTCGCTCCTCGATCATCAGGTCGTCGCGCCAGCACGCCGCGAGCAGGATCACCCCGATCAGCGTCACCACCGCGCCCAGCAGCACCAACGCCCGGCTGACCAGGAGCCGGGCCTTGGGGCGGGCACCTGTCCGCACTGCGTCGTCCACCACAACTGAGGAGTCTAGGGCGGCCTCCGCGCCGGATCTCAGCGATGAGTCCATACCCTCGACGCCGTGACCTCAGCTCCTGCCTCGCGGACCCGACAACGGCTGCGCGTGCACACCAGGCGCGTCGCGGGCGACAACCTGCTGGGCGGGCTACCCGCGCCGACCGGTGCGCTGAGTTGGGTGCGGGACGGAACGGGCCTGGTCGGATGGGGTGAGGCGGCCCGGTTCGAGGTGTCGGGACCGGACCGGTTCGCCGCCGCCGACCGCTGGTGGCGCGAGTTCACCGACGACCTCGTCGTGGACGACGAGCTCGGCGTGCCCGGCACCGGACCGGTGGCGTTCGTCAGCATGGCGTTCTCCGACCGACCCGGCCACTCGGTGCTCGTGGTGCCCGAGGTCGTGCTCGGCCGCCGCAACGGGCACAGCTGGCTGACCACGATCGGCGGCGGCGGCAAGCGACGGGTCGAGCCGGTGCGCAAGCCGTCGGAGGTGCGCTACAGCGACGGGCAGGTGTCCGTCACCGGGTACCGCGAGGCCGTGCGCGCGGCGGTCGAGCGGATGCGCGCGGGCGAGCTGGACAAGGTCGTGCTGGCACACGACCTGCTCGCGGTCGCGGACGTCGACATCGACCACCGGTTCGTGCTCGAAGGCCTGGCCCGGCGGTACCCGGAGTGCTGGGTGTACGCCGTGGACGGCCTGATCGGCGCCACGCCCGAGCTGCTGCTGCGGCGCAGCGGGTCCGTGGTCGACTCACGCGTGCTCGCCGGCACGACGTGGCCGCACGACGGCATGTCGGACGACGAGCTGGCCGCCGCGCTGCTGTCGTCGGGCAAGAACCTCGACGAGCACGAGTACGCGGTGGCGTCGCTGGTGCAGACGCTGCAGCCGTTCTGCGACACCATGTCGGTGGAGGGGCCCTCGGTGCTGCGGCTGCCGAACGTCTCGCACCTGTCCAGCGACGTCATCGGCACGCTCAGCGGCACGCCGTCGCTGCTCGCGCTGGGCGAGGCGCTGCACCCCACGGCGGCCGTCGGCGGCACGCCGCGCGCGGACGCCATCGCGATGATCGAGGAGCTGGAGGGCATGGACCGCGGTCGCTACGCGGGCCCCGTCGGCTGGATCGACGGCAACGGCGACGGCGAGCTCGGCATCGCGTTGCGCTGCGCGCAGGTGGACGGCCGCACGGCGCGGCTGTTCGCCGGCTGCGGCCTGGTCGCCGAGTCGGACCCGGACTCCGAGGTCCACGAGGCGCACGCCAAGATGCTGCCCTTTCGGGAAGCCCTCGAAGGCCGATAACCGGGTTATCGCGCTTTCAAGCCCGCCACGAACCCCGACCAGGCGGCGGAACCGACCCACAACGCGCCCGCGCCCGGGTTCTTGGAGTCGCGAACACCGACGCCGTGGTCGGCGGTGATGCGGCACTCCACGCACGCGTCGCTGGCGGGGGCGCTGTAGGTGCTCTTGAACCAGCCCGTGTCACGCGGTGAGTCCGGCATGGTCACCCTCCAGTAGCCGCCTGTGGATCAACTCGATCGTATCCGCGTGGCCACGGGCAAGGCCTTGGACTTTCCTGAACGCCCGCAACAGGTTCGCGGTGTCGACCGGGTCGTCGAAGTACGTGGACGGCCCGTAGATCGTCGGGGCGAACGCGACATTCGGCGCGGTGCCGTCGAAGTCGAGCACGATCAGCCCGCCGCTCGGAACGGGGTTCCTGAGGTCGCCCGACCTCACTACCTGCATGGTGATGTCCGGGTGCTGTTCGGCCAGCTGGAGCAGGTGTTCGAGCTGTTCACGCCTGGTCTCCGCGCTTCCTCCGCCACACTCGACCGCGTCCTCGGTGAAGACGAATTCGAGCTTCTTCGGCTCGTCCGACTCCAAGATCCTCGCCTGTCGGTCCCGGCGGAACGTGTAGCGGGTTTCGACCTCGGTCTCCGACGGCTCCCAGAACACGCCGTTGGCCGAGCTCATCCCGGCGCGGATGTAAGCCGGAGATTGGAGCATGCCCGGGATCACGCCGGAGTCGTAGCAGTAGATCGCCGTGGCGTCCGCTTCCATGTCGGCGAGCCGTTGGAACGAGCCGGGAAGCGTGTCGGTGTACGGCTGCACGTCCTTCGCGCTGCGGCGCAGGCGTTTGCGAGCGCGGGCGCCGAGTTCGAGGACGGTCTCGCGTTCGGCGCCGTGCACGTCGAGGAAGTCGAGCGCCTGCGCGAGCTGCTCGGTGGTGAGCGTGGCGGTGCCGTCCTCGACCTTGCTGATCCGCGAATCGCTCACCCCGACGATCGCGGCGACCTCGGCCTGGGAAGCAGTAAGACCAGGAGGTGCCCGTGATCAGTGCCGGCGGTACCGACGTCGAGGCGTGGGTGAAGGTCGACGACGACTGCGACATCGTCTGCGAGTTGGACGCGGAGGAAGGGGAGGCCCAGTTCAAGTTCGGCGGCAAGCGCTCGTTCGCCCTGGAGCTGATCTTCACCGAGCGGGGCCTGGAGAACCTGAGCCGGACGAGCACGGAAGCGTTGCGCAGGTTGCGATCGGGCGAGGCTTGAAAGGTGGACGCACGCGGGGCCGCCCCCGGGTCGAGGACGGCCCCGCGTGTGACGTTCGACTTGCTCAGTGCTGGTGACCCGCGAGCAGCTCGCGCGTCTCCTGGATCTTCTTGAACGACTTCGGCTCGGTCACGGTCGCGGCACGTGCCGCGAAACCGGCCGCGCCCGGCGCGACCGCCGGCTTGCCCGGCGTGAACAGCCAGGTCTGGAACAGCTCGTCGAGCTGCTTGCCGGACAGCGCCTCGGCGAACGCGATGAACTCGTCCGTCGTCGCGTTGCCGTTGCGCTTCGCCGCCGGCCACTCCCGCAGCAGCTCGAAGAACGCCTCGTCGCCGATCTCGCCGCGCAACGCGTGCACGGTGAGCGCGCCGCGGTCGTACACGGCGCTGTGGAACTGGTTCGACGCGCCCGGGTCACCCGGCAGGACCTGCCAGAACGGGCTGTCGGCCGGGTAGGAGGCGTAGACGAAGTCCGAGTTCTCCTGGACCGTGCCCTCGCCGACGTGCTCGGACCACAGCCACTCCGCGTAGCTGGCGAAGCCCTCGTTCAGCCAGATGTCCTTCCAGCCCTGCACCGACACCGAGTCGCCGAACCACTGGTGCCCGACCTCGTGCGCCACGACGTAGGTGTTCGCGCCGCGGCGGAAGAACGCGGTGTCGTAGGTCGAGCGGGTCTGGTTCTCCAGCGCGAAGCCGATGCCCGGCGTCGCCACGCCGCCCTGCGCCTCGAACGGGTACGGCCCGAACTGCGTCTCGAGGAACTCCGTCACCTCGGGCGTGCGCTCGATGCTGGCCACGGCCGCGCCGTAGTCCGCGCCGAGCCGCTCCGAGTAGGCGTTGAGCACCGGCTGACCGTTCGGCGCGGTCGACTGGCGGATCTCGAACTGGCCGATCGCGATGAACGCCAGGTAGGTGGCCATCGGCTCCAGGCTGCGGTAGCGCCAGCGGGTCCAGCCGTTGATCTGCTGGGCGGTGCCGCCGAACGTGCCGTTGGAGATCACCTCGACGCCGGTGGGCACGGCCACCGAGATGTCGAACTTCGCCTTGTCGGTCGGGTGGTTGTTGCTCGGGAACCACCACGGCGCGATGTCGGGCTGGTCGATGGCCAGCGCGCCGTCCGGCGTCCGCTTCCACGACGTGTAGCCGTCCACGGCGTGCGTGGAGGGCACGTCGGAGTACGTGACGACGACCGTCACGTTCGAGCCCTCGCGCAGCGTGCCGCGCGGGTCGACCACGAGCTCGCCGCCGGACTGCGAGAACGCGGCGACCTTGTTGTTCACCCGGACCGAACTGACCTTCAACAGGAAGTCCAGGTTGAACCGGCTCAGGTCCTGGGTGGTTTTGGCCAGGATCGTCGTGGTGCCGGAAAGGGTGTCGTCACCGGGCCGGTAGTTGAGCCTGATGTCGTAATGGGAAACGTCGTACCCGCCGTTGCCCGCATTCGGGTAGTACGGGTCGCCGATGCCGGGTGCTCCCGGCTCGGCCGCCGTCGCCGTGCCGGCCAGCAGGAGCAGGGACGCCGCGGCGGCGGTACCGAGGGTCAGCTTCGCTCTCAGGGACATGCGGCGAAGCTAGTCGCGGCCACCGGCGGGCTGTACCCCCGTCGGTAGGATTCCCACTATTGGAATGCGGTTGACACGGCGTCCTTCAACCGTCGGTGCAGATCGCGCAATTCGTGGCGTTCAGCCCGGATTTCCACCACCCGGATTCCGCTCGGCCGGTCGAGCGCTCGTCTCAGCTGGTCCGGTGTCGAGGCTTCGGTGTGCGGCACGTGGTGCGCCGCGCACAGCGACTTCAGGTCGACGCCGTGGGGCGTGCCGAAAACGCGTTCGAAGGTCCGCTCGTGCTCTTTCGCGCCCTGCTCCAGCAACGCGAAGATGCCGCCGCCGTCGTCGTTGAGCACGACGACCGTCAGGTCGGGTCGCGGCTCGCCGGGACCGATCAGCAGGCCGTTCGCGTCGTGCAGGAACGTCAGGTCGCCGATCAGGGCGTAGGTCGGGCCGCGGGTGAGCGCGATGCCGGCGGCGGTGGAGACGCTGCCGTCGATGCCTGCCACGCCCCGGTTGGCGTAGGTGCGCACGTCGCGGCGCGGCCCGGCGACCAGGTCGACGTCGCGGACCGGGTTGGACGAGCCGAGGAACAGGTTCGCGCCCGGCGGCAGCGCGGCGACCAAGTCGCGGGCCACGTGCAGGCCGGTCGGCCAGGGCTCCTCCGCCAGCAGGCCGTCCACCACGTCGGCGACCGCCTTGTCCGCGTGCTGCCAGGCGGTGAGCCAGTCGTCGTCCACGTCGTGCTCGCCCAGGACCAGGTCGGTCGACGTGTGCGTGGCGGTGAACTGCGGGTCCGGCCAGTCGAGCTCGTCGGACAGCACGTGCACGACCGGGGTCCGCGCGATGAGCTTGAGCACGCCGCGGGAGAGGGTGGCGCGGCCGACGACGACCACGGCCTGCGGCACGAGGTGGTCGGGCAACCCGCCCGCGTTGAGCAGGAGCGAGCCGTGGCGCAGGCCGTGGCCGGTGGGTTCGGCGACGACCGGCCAACCGGCGCGTTCAGCCAGGTCGGAGAGGTCGTGCTCGGTGTCGCCGACGATCACCAGGGTGCGCGGGCCGAGGTGGTCGGCGACGTGCGTGGAGGTGGTCGTGCGGCGGGCCGCGCGGGTCCACGGCATGTCGAACGGGCGGCCGTCCAGGCTCTCCGGCCAGTCGTCGTCGCCGTCGGGCACCAGCGGCTCGCGGAACGGGACGTTGACGTGCACCGGGCCCTGGTCGCGCGCGGTGGCGACGGCGCGGCACACCAGCGAGCGCCACAGGCCGTTCTGGTTCTCCCGGCGTTCGGCGATGGGGAACTGGAGCGTGTCCAGGCCGAAGACGCGCTGCTGGTCCACGGTCTGGCTGGCGCCCGTGCGGTAGAGCTCGACGGGTCGGTCCGCGGTGAGCGCGATGACGCCGACGCCCGCGTGCCGGGCCTCCAGCACGGCGGGGTGCAGGTTCGCCACGGCGGTGCCGGACGTGCAGGTGACGGCGGTGACCTCGCCGCCGCCCTTGGCCAGGCCGAGGGCGAGGAAGCCCGCGGTGCGCTCGTCCACGCGGACGTGCAGGGTGAGCCGGCCGGCCGCGGCTGCCTCGTGCAGGGCGAAGGACAGCGGCGCGTTGCGCGATCCGGGGCTCAGCACGACGTGCCGGACGTCGTTGCGGATCAGCTCGTCGACGAGCACCCTGGCCTGCGCGGTGGACGGGTTCACCCGCACATTGTCGCTCAGCCCGCGACCAGGTGATTCCACGCGCTGAGCCGGACCGGACCGCCTCTCAGCCGCGGCGCGGGCCTATTGTCCCTGGCGTGGCAGATCAGGACGTTTCCGAGCTGTTCGACCCCGCCCGCTGGAAGGCGGTCGAGGGGTTCGACTTCACCGACATCACCTACCACCGCGCGGTCGACCAGGGCACGGTGCGCATCGCGTTCGACCGGCCCGAGGTGCGCAACGCGTTCCGGCCGCACACGGTCGACGAGCTGTACCGCGCGCTGGACCACGCCCGGATGAGCTCGGACGTCGGGTGCGTCCTGCTCACCGGCAACGGCCCGTCGCCGCGTGACGGCGGCTGGGCCTTCTGCTCGGGCGGCGACCAGCGCATCCGCGGGCGCAGCGGCTACCAGTACGCGTCGGGCGAGACGGCGGAGACCATCGACCCGGCCCGCGCGGGCAGGCTGCACATCCTGGAGTGCCAGCGCCTGATCCGGTTCATGCCGAAGGTCGTCATCGCGGTCGTGCCCGGCTGGGCGGCCGGCGGCGGGCACAGCCTGCACGTGGTGTGCGACCTCACGCTGGCCGGCGCCGAGCACGCGAGGTTCAAGCAGACCGACGCCGACGTCGGCAGCTTCGACGGCGGCTACGGCTCGGCGTACCTGGCCCGGCAGGTCGGCCAGAAGTTCGCCCGCGAGATCTTCTTCCTCGGCCGGACCTACTCCGCCGAGGAAATGCACAGGATGGGCGCGGTGAACGCGGTCGTGCCGCACGCCGAGCTGGAGTCCACGGCGCTGGAGTGGGCCAAGGAGATCAACGGCAAGTCGCCGACGGCGCAGCGGATGCTGAAGTACGCGTTCAACCTGATCGACGACGGCCTGGTCGGGCAGCAGATCTTCGCGGGCGAGACCACGCGCCTGGCGTACATGACCGACGAGGCGGTGGAAGGCCGGGACGCCTTCCTGGAGAAGCGCCCGCCGGACTGGTCCGACTACCCCTACTTCTACTGATGGTCACCCTCGACCAGCTGAGGGCCGCGCTGACCTCCGGCGGCGGCCCGGTGACGGCACAGCCGGGGGACCTGCCGCCGTTGCGCGGTTGGGAGACCGGAGCCGCGCTCGCGGTCACGACGTCGGGCTCCACCGGCGAGCCGAAGACCGTGCTGCTCGGCGCGGACGCGCTCACCACGTCCGCCGAGCTGACCCACGCCCGCCTCGGCGGGCCCGGCCGGTGGCTGCTCGCCCTGCCGACCACGCACATCGCGGGCATCCAGGTGCTGGTGCGGTCGGTCGTGGCGGGCGTCGAGCCGGGCGTGATGGACCTGGCCCCCGGTTTCCGCGCCGCCGACTTCGCCGTGGCGTCCCGGCCGGTGCTGGCCACGCCGGGACGGCACTACACCGCCCTCGTGCCGACGCAGCTGGCCCGCCTGGTGGCTGCCGACGGCCCGGGGCTGGCCGCCGCACGGCAGTTCGACGCCGTGCTGATCGGCGGTGCGGCCACCCCGCCCACCCTCCTCGAACGCTCGCGGCAGCTCGGCGTCCGGGTGGTCACCACCTACGGGATGAGCGAGACGTCCGGCGGCTGCGTCTACGACGGGCTGCCGCTGGACGGCGTGCGCGTGCGGCTGGTCGACGGCCGGATCGAGGTCGGCGGCCCGGTGCTGGCGCTGGGCTACCAGGGCGGCGAGCCGTTCGGCGAGTGGTTCCGCACCGGCGACCTCGGCCGCGTCCGCGCCGACGGCACGGTGGAGGTGCTCGGCCGGGCCGACGACGTGATCATCAGCGGCGGCGAGAACATCGCCCCCACCAGGGTCGAACGGGTGCTGACGGCCCAGCCCGGCGTGCGGGAGGCGTGCGTGGTGGGGCTGGCCGATCCCGAGTGGGGCCAAGTGGTGGCGGCGGCCGTGGTGCCGGAAAATCCGGATGAACCGCCCGACGTGGACGAGCTGTGCGCGGCGGTCGGCGACGTGGTGGGGCGGTTCGCCATGCCGAAGCGGGTCGTGTTCGTGGCGGAGCTGCCGTCGCGCGGACCCGGCAAGGTCGATCGGAGGGCGGTCGCTAGCTCGTTTGGGTGAGTTTCTGTCTTATTAGCAAGATTGTTGGTTGACAGCTAACCACGCCAGGCGATTGGCTCGCAGCGCCGAGGCGCGCGGCCCTGCCGCGGTCACCACCGCACCGCGCGCCCGGACGAGGAGTGCTGCGATGACCAGGCGCTACCTGATACCGCTCGCCGTCGCCACCGTCCTGACCGCCGGGCTCGCGTCGCCCGCCGCGGCCGCGGCCGACGTCGAGTGGCGAGCCGACCTGTCCACAGTGGACGCCGACGACAACGGCGTCACGACGCACGACGGCGCGGTGCGGCTCGACCGCGCCGCACCGACGCCCGCGAGCGCGCGGGCCGCCATCCGCACCGGGTTCCTGCAACTCGAACCGCGGACGTTCGACGCGCCGGTCAACGCCGTCGCCGCGACCGTGAAGAGCAGCGTCCCCGCCGGCGCGGAGGTCGCCGTCGACGTGCGCGGCGCGGTCGGCGACGAGCAGTGGACCGAGTGGGTCGAGGCGCGTCCCGACGCGCCAGCCGTGCTGCCGACCTCCGTCACCACCGTGCAGGTCCGGTTGGCGCTGACGGCCGAGAAGGCGTCGCCCGCCGTGAGCCAGGTGGACCTGCGGGCGTTCACGACGACCGCCGCGTCGGGGGTCGTCGCGCAGGCCGCGGGCCTGTCCTACCGGGTCTACGCGACCCGTGAGGGCCTGGTCGGCGGCACGACCGCGAACGGGCACGTGATCGTCAGCCGGGACCACTTCGTCGCCCTGCCGTCGCGGCGCGGCCTGTCGGCCAAGGGCACCGGCACGTACAGCGTGCGGGTGTGCGCGTCGAACGGCCGCTGCGAGTGGGCGCCGGTGTGGGACGTCGGCCCGTGGAACACCAAGGACGACTACTGGAACCCGTCGGCCACCCGGGAGATGTGGAAGGACCTGCCCCAGGGCAAGCCCGAGGCGCAGGCCGCCTACCAGGACGGCTACAACGGCGGCAAGGACCAGTTCGGCCGCACCGTGGCCAACCCGGCGGGCATCGACCTGGCCGACGGCACGTTCTGGGACGGCCTGAAGCTGACCGACAACGCGTGGGTCACCGTCACCTACCAGTGGACCGGTTCGGGCCCGGCGGGCTTCGTCCGCACCGCGGGCGACCCGCTGAACGTGCGCAGCGGCGCGACGTCGACGGCCTCGCAGGTCGGCTTGGCCGCGAACTACGCGCAGGTGCGGGTCGAGTGCCAGGTCACCGGCCAGTCCGTGACGGGCTCGCAGGGCACCTCGAACATCTGGTTCCGGATCGCGACGGGCAAGTTCGTCGCCCGGGCGTACGTGTCGGGCGTGTCGGGCGCCACCGCCTGCTGATCACGCGACCACCCGGGAGCGGGTCCCCGTTCACCATGTCGGAGGATGTCCGGCATGGCCACAGTCGCCCAGTGGGTATCGGGGACCCGCCCCCGCACGCTGCCGAACTCGATCGCGCCGGTGCTGGTCGGCGCGGGCGCCGCGCACCACATCGACGGCTTCGACCTGACCCGGGCGGCGCTGGCGCTCGTGGTGGCGGTGGCGTTGCAGGTCGGTGTGAACTACGCCAACGACTACTCCGACGGCATCCGGGGAACGGACGCGAACCGCGTCGGCCCGTTCCGGCTGGTCGGCTCGGGTGCGGCCGATCCGCGTGCGGTGCGCACGGCGGCGTTCGCGGCGCTGGGCGTGGCCGCGGTGGCGGGCCTGGTGCTGGTGGTGCTGTCGGGCCGGTACTGGATGGTGGCGTTCGGCGCGGTGTGCATCGCGGCGGCGTGGTTCTACACCGGTGGCCGCAAGCCGTACGGGTACTCGGGTCTCGGCGAGCTGGCCGTGTTCCTGTTCTTCGGGCCGGCGGCGGTGCTCGGCACGCTGTACGTGCAGACCGGCGAGGTCACCGGCATCGGCATCGGCGGCGCGGTCGCCATGGGCGCGTTCTCGACCGGCGTGATGATCGCGAACAGCCTGCGCGACATCCCCACCGACATCCAGGCGGGCAAGCGGACGCTGGCCTCCACCCTGGGCGACCGCGACTCCCGAAGGCTCTACCTCGCCCTGGTCTCGATCCCGTTCCTGATCACGCTGGCGATCGGCCTGCGCGTGCCGCTGGCCCTGATCGGCTTCCTGGCCCTGCCGCTGGTCGTCCTGGGCGCGCGACGGGTGCTGAACGGCAGCAAGGGCCGCGACCTGATCCCCGTGCTGCGCGACACGGGCCTGGCGATGCTGGTGTGGGGCATCGCCGTGCCCGCCGCGCTGGTGCTGGGCTGAGCCCTGGCCCATTCCTGGCCGGTCCTGGACCACCGGGGCGCGCTGCCCGCGCTCCGGGCGCCAGACCGGTCGGGTGCGCGGGCTGAGGCTGTTCGGATCGCTGCGCGCGGGCGTGGTCGCGCCCTCGGTGTGCCCGCGCCAGTGCTCGCCCGCTACCAGGCGTCCTCGGTGAACGTCATCGGCTCGTCGTCGTCACGCGGTGCGGGCTTCGGCGATTCGACGCGTGGTTCCTCGCCGCGGCACAGCGCGGCCAGGGCGTCGCGGTCCGCCTCCAGCGCCGCCTTCACGCCGCGGTCGTCGGCGGCCTCGCCCATGAGCACCTGGCGCCAGCTCAGGTAGCCGCCCGCGATCCGGCGCTGCAACGCCTGCAGCTCCGGCGTCGCCGCGTTCGACTTCGCGTACTGCATCACCCGGCGCACGTCGTCGGCCGACGGCTCGCGCTGCGGGTACCGCAGCTTCGCCGCCTCGCGCATCGCCTTGTCGGCATCGGCGACCGACCTGGCCAGCACGTCCTCCGCCGTGAGCACCTCCGCCGTCCGCCACGCGCTCACCGCACACCCCTTCCCACGCGCCGATCCCCGCTGCGACGCACGGCACGCCCCGCGCGTTCCCATGAAAGCAGGAATCACCGGCCCCACATGCCGGTCGAGCGGAACCTCGCCAACGCGGCCAGGTGCGGTTCCAGGTCCATGCCCTGCGCGGCCACCCACTCGTCGTCGTAGTACGTGTGCGCGTACCGCTCGCCGCCGTCGCACAGCAGCGTCACGACGCTCCCGCGCAACCGCGACGCCCGCATCTCCGCGATCAGCTGGAACGCGCCCCACAGGTTCGTGCCGGTCGACCCGCCCACGCGCCGCCCGAGCACGTCCTCGACGTGCCGGATCGTCGCCACCGACGCCGCGTCCGGCACCTTGATCATCCGGTCGATCACGTTGCCGATGAACGACGGCTCCACCCGCGGTCGCCCGATGCCCTCGATCCGCGACCCGCGCGTCCCGGTCAACGACGGGCTCCCGTCGCGCCACGCGTCGAAGAACACCGAGTGCTCCGGGTCCACCACCGCCAACCGGGTCCGCAGCTTCCGGTAGTGGATGTAGCGGCCGATGGTGGCGCTCGTGCCGCCGGTGCCCGCACCCACCACGACCCACTCCGGCTCGGGCGCGGACTCCAGCGCCATCTGCTGGAACACCGACTCGGCGATGTTGTTGTTGCCGCGCCAGTCCGTCGCCCGCTCGGCGTGCGTGAACTGGTCCATGAAGTGCCCGTTCAGCTCGGCCGCGAGCCGCCGGGACTCGTCGTAGATCGCGCCCGGCTCGTCGACGAAGTGGCACCGCCCGCCCTGGCGCTCGATCAGCGTCACCTTCTCCTGGCTGGTGGAACGGGGCATCACCGCGATGAACGGCAACCCGAGCAGGCGCGCGAAGTACGCCTCCGACACCGCCGTGGAGCCGGACGACGCCTCGATCACGGGCGTGCCGCCGACCACCCAGCCGTTGCAGATCGCGTAGAGGAACAGCGAGCGCGCGAGCCGGTGCTTGAGCGAGCCGGTGGGGTGGGTCGACTCGTCCTTCAAGTACAGGTCGATGCCCCACTCCGGTGGGAGGGGGAAGTGCAGCAGGTGCGTGTCGGCGCTGCGGTTGGCGTCCGCTTCGATGATGCGGACGGCCTCGCACACCCATTCCCTGGTCCGGGAGCTACATCGGTCTACCGAAGTCGTCACGCCGGCACGATAACTTCTGCGACGTGACCTCACTTCCGATCGGCCCACTCCGCGGCAGCCTCCTCGCCGGCGCCGTCGGCGACGCGCTCGGCGGTTCGATCGAGTTCGACCGGATCGACCGCATCCGGGGCCGGTTCGGTCCATCGGGCCTCACCGACTACGCGCCCGCCTACGGCCGGCTCGGCGCGATCACCGACGACACGCAGATGACCCTGTTCACGCTGGAAGGCCTGCTGCTGGCCCGCAAGCGCGGCAGCGACCCGGTGCACGAGGTGCGGGTGGCGTACGCGCGGTGGCTGCGCACGCAGGGCGGCCCGGAGGTCAGACCGGACGGGTGGCTGCTGGACGTGCCCGAGCTGCACGACCTGCGCGCGCCCGGCAACACGTGCCTGACCGCGTTGCGCTCGGGCGTGCTGGGCACGGTGGACGCGCCGATCAACGACTCCAAGGGCTGCGGCGCCGTGATGCGCGCGGCGCCGGTGGCGTTGTGGTCCGACGACGTGCGCGAGGTGTTCGAGCTGGCCGCCGCGACCGGCGCGCTGACCCACGGCCACCCCAGCGGCTACCTGTCCGCGGGCGTGCTGGCCGTGCTCGTGGGGCAGCTGCTGGCGGGCGCGCCGCTGCCGGCCGCGATCGAGGTGGCCCGCGCCGAGCTGATCAGGTGGGACGGCCACGAGGAGCAGCTGGCCCTGCTGGACCTCGCCGTCGAACTGGGCGTCGGCGGCGTGCGGCCGACGCCCGAGGTGATCGAGACGGCGTTGGGCGGCGGGTGGGTCGGTGAGGAGGCGCTGGCGATCGCGGTGCTGACCGCGCTGGCCGCGCGCGACCTGGCCGACGGGCTGCTGCTCGCGGTCAACCACTCCGGGGACAGCGACTCGACCGGCGCGCTGTGCGGGAACCTGCTCGGCGCCCGGGACGGCGTCGAGGCCATCCCGGGGCACTGGCTGGAGGCGCTGGAGCTGCGGGACGTGATCGAGCGCCTGGCCGACGACGCGGCGGTGGCGTTCGCGCGGTGACCGGACGCGCCGCCGCGGACCCGTCCGCTCCGATCAGGACGGCCGGCGCACGAACTGCGGCAGGCGCTGCAGGCCGTACGGGTAGGGCAACGGCCGGCTGCTGACGTCGGTCAGGCGCTCCAGCCGGTCGTCGTCGAGCGACCAGCCGGTGGCGCCGAGGTTGTCCCGGAGCTGCTCCGGCGTCCGGACCCCGATGATCGGGGCGGTCACCCCGGGCCGCTGGAGCAGCCAGCGCAGGGCGACCTGGGACGGCGTCCTCCCGACCTCGGCGGCCACGGTCGAGACCGCCTCCACGACCTGCCAGGTGCCCTCGGTCGCGTCCTCGTGCACCGACTGCCGCCGATCGGCCAGCCTGGTGCCGGCCGGGGCCTCGGTCATCTCGCGGGTGTACTTGCCGGTCAGCCTGCCGCCACCGAGCGGGCTCCACGGGATCAGGCCGAGGCCCTCGTTGCGGCAGATCGGCAGCAGTTCGTGCTCCACGTCGCGGTCGAGCAGGTTGTAGAGCGGCTGCAGGCTGACGAACGGCTCCCAGCCGTGGTGACGGGCGAGGTCGATCGACTTCTGCAGCTGCCAGCCGGTGTAGTTGCTGGCGCCGACGAATCGCACCTTGCCGCTGCCGACCAGTCGGTCGAGGGTGGACAGGGTCTCCTCGATCGGGGTGGCGTCGTCGAAGACGTGGATCTGGTAGAGGTCGACGTAGTCGGTGCCGAGCCGCCGGAGGCTCGCCTCCACGGCCCGCACCAGGTGCTTGCGGCCGGCGCCGTTCACCGGTGCGCCGGCGGCCATCTCCCCGTACGCCTTGGTGGCGATCACCAGGTCGTCGCGGTTCCGCGAGCGCAGCCAGCTGCCGAGGATCTGCTCCGAACCGCCGTGCTGGTAGGTGTCGGCGGTGTCGACGAAGGTGCCGCCGGCGGCGGTGAAGTCGTCGAGGATCCGGTGGGCGGTCGGCTCGTCGGTCTGGCTGCCGAAGGTCATGGTGCCGAGCGCGAGTTCGCTGACCTCGAGCCCGGTTCTTCCGAGGAATCGCCGTTGCACGGGTCGAACAGTGGCACGGGTCGCGGCCGGGGACCGGGCCAATTCCCGGCGGGAATCCCGCGCCGATTCGCCGCCGGGCCGGACCGTCGGGGACGACGGGCGGACCCCGCCTGGTGGACAACTCTTAATCTACATAGGTAGGCTTGAGGCGTGGAACCGCTCGCACGCATCGGAGGCGCCACCGTCGACGTGCTGGAGGTGCTCCTCGGGAGCGACCAGCCGCGCTGGGGCCTGGAGATCATCAAGCTGACCGGGCGCCCGTCCGGCAGCGTCTACCCGCTGCTCGACCGCCTGGAACGGGCCGGGTGGGTCACCTCGTCGTGGGACGACGACAGCGAACGCCGGGGCCCGCGCCGCCGGATGTACGTGCTCACGCCCGAAGGCGCCCAGGAGGCGCTCAAGGTGTGCGCGAAGGCCGCGAGCCGAACGAAGGCCAAGCCCGTCACCCGACCGGAGGTCGCCCGATGAGCAGACTCACGACCCGACTGGCCCTCGCCGTGGTCCGCGCCGCCGCCCTGCGGCTGCGGCGCGAGCAGCGGGACCGCTATCTGGAGCAGTGGCGCGCCGACGTCGAGGGCGCGCGGGAGCTGGGCCTGAACCCGCTCGGCGTGGCGTTCGGCGCGGCCCGCATCGCGAACCGGGAGCGCAAGCCGGTGCTGCTGCCGATCGGCCCGCTGGCGCTGGCCCTGCGGCTGCGCGAGAGCACGAACATCGGCGCCGTGCTGGCCGTGATGGTGCTGGCCAACGTCGGCGGGGCGATCCTGCTGGTGCTGTGAGGCGCTAGGCGGCGTCGCCGCGCAACTGGGCGCGCAGCTTCTCGCGTTCGGCGCGGCGCACCGCCTGCTTCTCCTCGAGGCCCTGCGCGACCCGCTTGCGCAACCCGCCGAACACGAACAGCGACAGCGGCAGGGCCACCACCACGCCCACGGCGAGGGCGACCAGCAGCGGCACGTTCACGAGCACGAGCAGCGCGGTGACCGCGGCGACCATGCCAAGGCGCGCGCCGATGTAGAGCGTCACATCACGACCCAGGTGCACGGTTACCCAGGTTACGCGTCGTCCGCGGGACCGGCCGCCGCGGTGTTCGGACGGCCCTCGAACCGGGTGGACAGCACCACCGTGGTGCGCGTGCGCGCGACGCCCTGGATGCGCCGCAGCCGGCCGAGCGAGCGTTCCAGGTCGTCCACCGTGGCGACCCGCACCTTCACGATGAACGACTCGTCGCCGGCCACCCGGTAGCACGACTCGACCTCGACCAGCTCGGCCAGCGCGACGGCCAACTCGTCGTCGTCCGCGGTGTCGGTGGGGTGGATGCTGACCAGGGCGGTCACGCCGAGGCCGACGGCGCTCGGGTCGACCACCGCGTGGTAGCCGACGATCACGCCGGTGGCTTCCAGCTTGCCGACCCGTTCGTGCACGGCGGAGGCCGAGAGGCCCACCTTGCGCCCCAGGTCGGCGTAGGTGGCCCGGCCGTTCTCCCGCAGCGCGGCGATGATCTGTCGATCAAGAGCGTCCACCGGTCACAGGGTAGGCCCACCGACCTCGATGTCCGAACCGCGCGCTTCGTCCCTTACTACCTCTTTACCATCACCCAAGCGTTCGAGTACCCGATGGGTGGGGTGCCACGATGCGTCCGGTACGTCTGATCGCCATCGGGGAGGATGCCGTGACCGTGACGCAGGGACACCAGGGGGAACGCCTGCTGACACCGGGTGAGGTCGCGAACTTGTTCCGGGTCGACCCGAAGACGGTCACCCGCTGGGCCACCGCCGGTCGGATCGGATCGATCCGCACGCCGGGCGGGCACCGCAGGTTCCGGGAGTCCGAGGTGCAGCAGCTGTTGTCCCAGCTGACCACGGAGGCGACGGAGCCGGTTCGGCACTGACGACGTGCACCTCCGCGACACGGGTAATCTCGTGGCAAAGGAGGTGGCGACCATGCTCTACCTGCTCGCGGTGATCGGTGCGCTCACCATCGCCGTGCTGCTGTGGCGTGCGTTCGGACCGAACCGGGTCGATACCGCCCCCAGTCGTCGGATCGTGGCGCCGGACGACGACCCGGACTTCCTGCGCAAGCTCGGTGAGCAGCGCAAGAAGAAGCCGGACGACGAAGAGTGACAACGGTGGGGCCTCGCACCGAGGCCCCCTCGTCGCGTCAGTTGTTCGGGAAGTCGTCGGCCACGGTGGCGGCGAGCTCCAGCAGCGCGAGCCGGGTGTCCGGTGCGAGCTTGTCCAGCTCGATCTCCGCACCCTCTTCCAGGTGCGTGTCGAACGGGATCCGCACCACGGCGCGGCACCGCTGGGCGAAGTGCGCGGCCAGCTTGTCCAGGTCGACCTTGCCCGAGCCCGGCCGCACCGAGTTGATCACCGCGACGGACTTCGCGACCAGGTCGCGGTAGCCGTGGGCGTCCAGCCAGTCCAGCGTCGCCGCCGAGGTCTGCGCGCCGTCCACCGAGCCTGAGGACACCAGCACCAGCGAGTCGGCCTGGTCCAGCACGCCCTTCATGGCCGAGTGCATCAAGCCGGTGCCGCAGTCGGTGAGCACGATGTTGTAGAAGAGCTCCAGCAGCCCCATCGTGCGCAGGTAGTCGAGGTCGCTGAACGCCTCCGACACCGCCGGGTCCTGCTCCGACGCCAGCACCTCGAGCCGGCTGGGCGACTGCGAGGTGTACGCGCGCACGTCGCTGTACCGGGTGATCTTCGAGGCGTCGCGCAGCAGGTGCCGCACGGTCGCCGTGGTCTCCCTGGGCACCTTCAGCGCCAGCGTGCCGCGGTCGGGGTTGGCGTCCACCGCGATGACCCGGTCGCCGCGCAGCGAGGAGAACGTCGAGCCGAGCGTGGTCGTCGTCGTGGTCTTGCCGACGCCGCCCTTGAGGCTCAGCATGGCGATCTTGTAGCAGCCGCGCAGCGGCTGGTTGATCCGGCCGATCAGCTCACGCCTGCGGACGTCCGCGGGGCTCTCGCCGAAGTTGACCAGACCGCCGGTGACCGAGTGCACGGTCTTGCGCCAGCCGGACTGCGGCTTGCGCTTCGCGCGCTTGATCAACTGCTGCGAGGACACGTCGTTGGCGTTGGCCGCCCGCTGCGGTTGCTGGTGCTGCGGCTGGACGCTCTGCGGGAAGTTGTTGGGGAACCCGCCCTGGTACTGGTGCGGTCCCGACTGGTTCGGTCCCGGCTGGCCGGGGTACGGGCCGGACTGGCCGCCGGAGACCTGGTAGGCGCCCGACTGGCCGCCCGCCACCTGGTAGGCGCCCGACTGCTGCCCGGAGACCTGGTACGCGCCGGACTGCTGGCCCGAGACCTGGTACGGCCCGGACTGCTGACCCGACACGGGGTAGGGGCCCGACTGCTGGCCCTGCACCGGGTACGGCCCGGACTGCTGGCCCTGCGCCGGGAACCCGCCCGACGGGGGGCCGGTCACCGGGCCGGACTGCGCCGGGTCGAGGTAGACGGTCTGGGGGTCGACGTAGTGGGCACCCGATCCCGGCTCGACCTGGTAGCCGCCCGACTGGTTCGGGTTGGGCTGCTGCCCGTCCGCTCCGGTCGACTGCTGCCACGACGGCTCAGGATTCTCGTAGCGACCGGTCACCGCTGGGGTCCTCCCTGAGCGAAGCGGATCGAGACCTCCCCGACCCCACGCGTCCGACGGTAGTCGGCCACCAGTGGTTCCACGACACTGGGTGCTCGCTCCCCCGAGCATCGCGGACGGGGCCGCGAACACCGCGTTACACGTGGTCTACGGCATCAGCCGACGCCCGCGTACGAGTGCATCCCAGTCGTTACGAGGTTGATGAAGAACAGGTTGAACACGGTCAGCGCGAAGCCGAGCGAGTTGATCCACGCGGCGGGCCTGCCGCGCCACCCCGCCGTGGCCCGCGCGTGCAGGTACGCCGCGAAGACGACCCACGAGACGAACGCCACGGTCTCCTTCGGGTCCCAGCCCCAGAACCGGCCCCACGCCGCCTCGGCCCAGATCGCGCCGCAGATGATGCCGATGGTGAACAGCGGGAACGCGAACACCGTGCTGCGGTAGGCGAGCCGGTCGAGCACGTCGGCGTCGGGCAGCCGGGTGAACCGCGCGCGGCCGGAGGTCTTCAGCAGGTACAGCACGCTGGCCACGCCGGGCACCAGCAGCACGCCGCTGGACACCGAGATCACCGACACGTGCACCACGAGCCAGTACGACTGCAACGCGGGCTGCACGGGCGCGGCGTCGGCGTAGAGCACCGTGCCGCCGAGGAACATCAGGATCACGATCGGCACGAGCACGAAGCCGCCGAGCTTGCGGACGTCGAACGTGCGCGACAGCACGAGCCACGTCACGACGGCGGCCAGCGTGAGCAGCGAGCCGTACTCGTACATGTTGCCCCACGGCGCGCGCTCGGTCGCGAACCCGCGCAGCACCAGGGACGCGGTCTGCAGCACCGCGCCGAGCACGGTCAGCGCCACGCCCATGCGGCCCAGGCGTTCGGCGCGGGACCGCTCCGGCTCGGTGACCCGGCCGGGCGTCCACGTGCCGTCGGCCCGCGTGCCGCCCGACACGACGGCCGCCGCGGCCGGTTCGCGGGTCTTGGCGGGTCGGGCGAACGCCGCCTCGCACAGGTACAGCACGGCGGCGAAGAAGTAGATCGCCACGGCCGCGCCGTAGGTCCAGTCGCTGTAGGTCGCCAGCGCCGTGTTGACCGGCATCAGCTCTCCTCCTTGTGGGCGAGCAGGTCGCGGGAGAGCTCGGTGAACTCCTCGCCGTACCCGGCCTGATCAGTGCGCGCGAGGCCGCCGACCTCGACAACGGTACGCCCGTCCGGCCCCGGTGCGGCCCGCACCCAGACGCGGCGGCGCTTGATGCTCAGCGAGACGGCCAGCCCCAGGATGACCAGCACCGAGAACACGAGCACCCACACCTGCGTGGGGTCGTGGGACACCTGCAACGACACCCAGTCGCGGACGCCGTCGAAGCGGATCACGGTGCCGTCGTCGAGCGTCAGCTGCTCGCCCTGCATGAGGTTCTGCCGGGCGACCTTGGTCAGCTTGCCGTCGCGGACCATCTTCTGGTCGATCGAGAAGATGGACTGGCCGCGACCGGAGTCGGTGCCCAGGTCGCCGCGGTAGACGTCGATCGCGACCGCCGGGTCGTTCGCGGCGGGGAACGCGGAGTCGAGCAGCTCGCCCTGGAAGACGGCGGTCGGCGCGAGCAGGCCGGTGATCGCGAGCTGGCTCTTGCGGCGCTGCTCGGCGTCCGGCACGTTCGGCGGGTCGAACTTCGTCGCGCCCTCCGAGGCGAGCGTGACCTGGTCGACCGGGCGCCACTGGGTCGCGCCGGAGCGGGTCTCGCCGTTGGGGAAGGTGACCGTGAACAGCGGCGTGTAGCCGTGGCCGAGGAGGTAGACCCGGTCGCCCGCCGTGCGCAGCGGGCTGTTGACCTCCAGCGGGTACGGCCGCCACGCGCCGGTCCGCAGGTCCGCGCCCGACTGGTACTGGATGGCCGCGTGGAAGCTCTCCGCCTGGCCGTTGTGCAGGTAGGTGGCGTCGAAGTCGTCGACCCGCACGCAGAACTGGTTGAGCCGCGTGCCGTCCACGCGCAGGCCGGGGCGGAACGTGTCGTAGTTGTAGACGCCCGAGTTGCAGAACTGGCCGCCGTTCGCCTGCACGATGACCTGGCCCTCGTAGCCGAACATCTTGCCCAGCGCGAACGCGACCAGCAGGCCCAGCAGGGAGAAGTGGAACACCAGGTTGCCGGTCTCGCGGAGGAACCCGCGTTCGGCGCTGATCGTGCGGGCGCCGTCCGCCTCGTCGCGGGTGACGGTCCGCCAGCCCTTGAGCCGGCGTTCGGCGTGCTCGATGACGGCTCGCGGGGACGAGGTCGTGTCGGCGGCGGCGTGGTGCGGCATCCGGGCCAGGTTGCGCGGCGTGAGCACCGGCTTGGCCCGCATCTGCTTGAAGTACTCCCACGTGCGCGGCAGCAGGCAGCCCACCAGCGACACGAACAGCAGCACGTAGATCGCGGAGAACCAGAAGCTCGCGTAGACGTCGAAGAACTGCAGCCGGTCCAGCAGCCGGCCCCACCAGCCGTTGTCGGCGATGTACTCGTCGACCTTGAAGGAGTTCAGCGAGCGCTGCGGCAGCAGCGCACCCGGCATCGCGCCGAGGGCGAGCAGGAAGAGCAGGGTCAACGCGGTGCGCATGGCCGTCAGGCCGCGCCACGTGTTGCGCAGGAAGGCGAGGAGGGCGCGCACTACAACGGCAGTTTCAGGTCGTTGACGACGGCGTCGCGCAGCCAGGCGACGAAGTCGCCCCACAGGCCGGTGACCAGGGCGACGCCGACGGCCATCAGCAGCACGCCGCCGAACACCTGCACCTGGCGGACGTGCGAGCGCAGCCAGCCGGTCGTGCGGACCGCCCAGCGCGCGCCGAGCGCGATCAGGACGAACGGCAGGCCGAGGCCGAGGCAGTAGGCGAGCACGAGGACCCCGCCGCGGGCGGTGACCGAGCCGACCTCGGTGCTGCGGGTCAGCGCCAGCACGCCCGTGAGCGTCGGGCCCAGGCACGGCGTCCAGCCGAGCGCGAACACCCCGCCGAGCAGCGGCGCGCCGAGCAGGCCCGCGCGCGGCGTGCGGTGCAGGCGGATGTCGCGCTGGAGGCCGGGGACGAGCCCGATGAACACCAGTCCCATGGCGATCGTGATGACGCCGCCGACGCGCTGGAGCACGTCGCCCTGGACCCAGAACAGGTCGGTCAGCCCGAGCACCACGAACGACATCAGCGCGAACACGATCGTGAAGCCGAGCACGAACAGCAGCGCGGCGCCCGCGACCCGCCAGCGGCCGGTCTTCCTCGCCTCGTCGTCCTGGACCGCCGGCGCTTCCGCGCCGACCAGGCCCGCGAGGTAGGCGAGGTAGCCGGGCACGAGCGGGACCACGCACGGCGAGGCGAACGAGATCGCACCGGCCAGGACCGCCACGCCGGTCGCGAGCAGGATCGGGCCGGAGGTGGCCAGATCGGTCGGATTCACGCCGTCCAGGGTAGGTATCGACTACTTGACGGCTCCCACCGGCATCTGTGTTCGAGGCCACTGCTCCGCAGATGGCGGGCTCGGTCGCCTGGAAGTCGACCGCTCGCGCCTGAATTCCCGACGATCGAAAAGCGTGATCGCCGGGAAATGAGTCGCGAACGATCGACGCGACCTCGCGGCGGCTGTACCCGTCTCAGTGAATGTTTAAACCCGACCATCAACCCTTGTGGGTTAGCGGGCAACTCCATAGCGTGACTGCCATGCGCGCACACCGGCTCACCTTGCCCGTGCTGGCCGTCGCCTTCGCCGTCGTCGCCGCTCCCCTGCCCGGCGGCGCCGCGGAGGCCGGCGGTCCCGGCGTGGAGTGGGTGGAGGTCTTCTCACCGGACGGCACGATCTCGCGGACGCCCGTGGCGGTCACCGTCGAGACCAGGGCCGCGCCCGAGGCGGTGGCCGCCGACGTGGTGGCCATCCAGGAGACCGGCGCGCCGGACCAGCGGTTCGACCTGGTCTTCGTCGGCGACGGCTACACGGCGGGCGAGCTCGGCGTCTTCCACGACCACGTGGTGAGCAAGTGGACGGAGCTGTCCGCGGTCGAGCCGTTCAAGTCCTACCGCCAGTACTTCAACGTCTGGCAGGTCAACGTCGTGTCGAACGAGTCGGGCGTCGACCACGACCCGACCCTGGGCACGGCCCGCGACACGGCTCTCGACATGGGCTTCTGGTGCCAGGGCCGCGACACCCAGACCGAACGCCTGCTGTGCGTGAACCAGACCAAGGCGGGCCAGTTCGGCGCCCTCGCGCCGCAGGCCGACCAGGTCATCGCGCTCGGCAACACGGCCAAGTACGGCGGCGCGGGCGGTGGCGTGGCGACCGCGGCGGGCGCGAACGACCAGGCCGGGCAGATCGCCGTGCACGAGCTCGGCCACTCGATCGGCAAGCTCGCCGACGAGTACGACTACCCGTACGACCAGTACAGCGGCGAGGAGCCGACCGAGGTCAACGTGACCGCGGACCCGACCGGTGCGAAGTGGTCGGCCTACCTGGGCCAGGCGTCGCCGGACGGCGGCGTGGTCGGCGCGTTCGAGGGCGCCCGGTACTACAAGCTCGGCCTGTACCGGCCGACCGAGAACTCGATCATGCGCACGCTCGGCCGCGAGTTCAACCTCGTCGGGCGGGACGCGATGATCGACGCGTTCAAGGCCAAGGTGCCGGAGCTGCGCTGATCCCGGCCGTGATCCCGAGCCGCGGTCACCGTCAGGACTCCGCGGCCAGGTCCTTGACCAGCCCGACCAGGTCCGAGGCGATCACGGCGCCGAGGAACGCCGCCGCCACCCGGTGCTGCTTGTCCAGCACGAACGTGGACGGCACGGCGTTGGGCGGCACCCCGCGGAAGGCCAGCATCGCCCGCCCCGACTCGTCGTAGATCGACGGGTAGGTCAGCTGCCGGTTGGCCATGAAGTCCCGCGGCGCCTCGGTCGAGCTCTCCTTGACGTCCACGCCGATGACCTGCACGCCGAGCGGCCCGGTCTCGTCCTGCACCTTCTGCAGCTCCGGGGCCTCGGTCCGGCACGGCCCGCACCACGCGCCCCAGACGTTGACGATCACGACCTTGCCCGCGTAGTCGTCCAGGGAGACGGTCTTGCCGTCCTCCATCAGGCTCGGCCCGGACAGCCCCGTGACCTTCTTGCGCTCGTCGCCGTCGTAGCGCAGCTTCGTCTCGCCGTTGGGCGCGACGAGCTGGAACTCCGAACCGGCCACCACCGCGTCGTCACCGGTCGAGCAGCCGGTGACGAGCAGGAGCGCGACCGCGAGGCCCGAGAGGGCGGAACGGGGCCTCATGCCCCGGTCACCCTCGGGTTCGTCGCGCCGACCGGCTCGGTGTAGACCACGCGCACCAGCTGCTCGCCCTCGAACACGAGGCTGGTCAACGACGCCAGCGAGCACTCGCGGCGACGGGGGTCGTGCCACATCCGCTTGCCCTCCAGGAACCGCCGCAGCGTCCAGATCGGCAGCTGGTGCGACACGCACACGGCCTCGTGGCCCTCGGCCTCGGACCGGGCCCGCTGCACCGCGCCGAGCATCCGGTGCGCGATCGCCAGGTACGGCTCGCCCCACGACGGCCGGAACGGGTTGACCAGCTTCGGCCAGTGCTTGGGCGAGCGCAGCGCGCCGTCGCCGACGGCCACCTTCAGGCCCTCGAACTTGTTGTCCGCCTCGATCAGCCGCTCGTCGGTGTCCAGCTCGAGCCGGTGCGAGTCGGCGATCGGGGACGCGGTCTGCTGCGCCCGGTCCAGCGGCGAGGCCACGACGTGCGCGATGTCGTGGTCGGCCAGGTGCTCGGCCACGGTCAGGGCCTGCTTCTGGCCCCGTTCGGACAGCTTGAAGCCCGGCAGGCGGCCGTAGAGGATGCCGGTCGGGTTGTGCACCTCGCCGTGCCTGAGCAGGTGGACGACCGTGCGGCTCACTGGGTCGCCTCCGCGGCGGCGCGGGCGGCGTGCGGCAGGGCGTCGGCGATGACCTGGAAGTCGTCGTCGGTCATGGCCGCGTTGACGAACCACGCCTCGAAGGCGCTCGGCGGCGCGTACACGCCGCGGTCGAGCAGGGCGTGGAAGAACGCCGGGAAGCGCCACGTCTCGGCGCGCTGGGCGCCCGCGTAGTCGGTGACCTCGGTGTCGGTGAAGAACACGCTGACCAGGTTGCCGGCGAACTGGACCCGGTGCGCGACGCCCGCTTCGGTGAGCGCGGTGGTGAACAGCGCGCCCAGGCGCGTGGCGTTGGCGTCGAGGGTGCGGTAGACGTCGTCCGTGGCGGCGCGCAGCGTGGCCAGGCCCGCCGCCACCGCGACCGGGTTGCCGGACAGCGTGCCCGCCTGGTAGACCGGGCCGGCGGGCGCGAGCTTCGACATCACGTCGGTCCGGCCGCCGAACGCCGCCGCGGGCAGGCCGCCGGACATGACCTTGCCGAACGTGTAGAGGTCGCCCTCGACGTTCTCCAGGCCGTACCAGCCGGCGCGGGACACCCGGAAGCCGGTCATGACCTCGTCCATGATCAGCAGCGCGCCGTTGTCCTGGCAGAGCTGCCTGAGCTCGGCGTTGTGCCGGGGCGCGATCGCGCCCATGTTGCCCGCCGCGGCCTCGGTGATCACGCAGGCGATCTCGCCCGGGTTCTCGGCGAAGGCCAGCTTGACGGCCTCGACGTCGTTGTAGGGCAGCACGAGGGTGTCGGCGGCCTGCGCGCCCGTGACGCCGGGCGAGGTGGGCAGGCCGAGCGTGGCGACGCCGGAGCCGGCCTGGGCGAGCAGCGCGTCCACGTGGCCGTGGTAGCAGCCGGCGAACTTGACGACCTTGCGGCGGCCGGTGAAGCCGCGGGCCAGCCGGATCGCGCTCATGGTGGCCTCGGTGCCGGAGTTGACCAGGCGGACCTGGTGCACCGGCGCGACCCGGTCGATGATCTCCTCGGCCAGTTCGACCTCGCCCTCGGTGGGCGTGCCGAACGACAGGCCGTGCACGGCCGCCTCGCGGACGGCGCGCACCACGTCCGGGTGGGCGTGCCCGAGGATCATCGGGCCCCACGACGACACCAGGTCGACGTAGCGGTTGCCGTCGGCGTCCCACAGGTGCGGGCCCTCGCCGCGGACCATGAACCTCGGCGTGCCGCCGACCGAGTAGAAAGCCCGCACCGGGGAGTTCACGCCACCGGGGATCACCGCCGCCGCGCGCTCGAACAGTGCCTGGGATCGCGTCGCTGTCACGCCGTCCAGTCTCACACGTCCGGTTCGGCGACCTGCTTCCGACCACGGGTGCGCACGGCGAGCACGGTCTGGCGCACGGCGTCGAGCAGCAGCACGCCCGCGACCGTGACGAGGCCCACGGACGCGCCGATCCAGTTGCCCCGGAAGCGGGTGGACTCGAGCGGCGGGTGGTCGGGCACGGGGTAGCTGTAGTGCACGACGCCCCGGTTCCAGCACCACACGGCGAACGGCACGAGCAGGGCGATGAGCACCACCTCACCGACCGCGATGAGCGCGCGTTTCGGCTGGTGCAGCGCCGGCCCGCCGGGTTCGGGCTCGGGTTCCGGCGCGGTCTCGGTCTCGACGGTGGCCGCAGTCACGTCGGTCAGCCTCTCATGCCCGCGCGGCTCGTCACCCATGTGCGGTCAGCAGCTTCGCGATCTCGGCCCGGAGCGCGTCGGCGTCCCGCGCCCAGCCCATCACCACCGAGCCGTCGGTGAGCCGGATCGGCACCGCCTCCGTGCCGCGGGGCAGGGACCAGCCGCCGCCGAGCACCTTCGCACCCGACCGGGGCTCGACGCCCTCGACCTCGTCGATCTCGCGCAGCGGCAACTCCTCGCGGCCCTGGTGCAGGGCGACGGGCGTGAGGCGCACGGCGAACAGGCGACGGCGGCCCTGCACCCAGAGCGCCGTGGGCAGCAGCAGGAGCAGTGCGACGACGAACCACAGGAGCGGGCGGGTGGAGCCGGTCAGCGCCTCGACGGCGAACCCGAGCACGGCGAACACCGGGCCCCACAGCAGCGGCCACCAGGACGTGCCCGGTTCGGTGTACAGGGTCGGCTGGTCCACGGTCGGCTGCTCCTCGTCCGCCCTAGCCCGCGTTCCCGGAGAAGTACTGCCGCGTGCCGGGCAGGAAGCTGAACACCGACGCGGCGGCGGGCAGCGTGAGCCGCAGCACGATCACCACCCAGGACAGCGGACCGGTGTCACCGTCGCGGGCCGCGACGATCGCGGCGGCCAGGGCGAGGACGCCGATGACCAGCGCGCCGCCGCACAGGCCGAGCCGCGCGTGGTAGCTGCCGCCGAGGAGCAGGACCGCGCCCCAGACGCACGCGACGGCCAGGCACGCGCTGGTGAACAGCGCCATGATCGGGCCGAACCCGGCGATCGCGCCGTCCTCGGCGAGCGTGCGCGCGACCGAGCCGACCGGCCAGGACAGGGCGGTCAGGACCCAGAGGACGAAGGAGACGACCACGGCGGTGGGTCGGGCCAGCGCGGCGGTGTGCTGGTCCACGTCGCGCATCTGCCCGGGGTACGGGGACTGGTACGGCGGCTGCGGGCCCGCCTGCGGGTACTCGACGGGCCGCATCGGCTGCCCGCCGTACGGGTCGAACGGCGGCTGCGTCATCTCGTCACCGACCTGGTGTACGCGTTCGAAGCGGGCAGGTACATCGCCACGAAGCCGAGCGCGCAGACGCCGAGGAACGCCCACGACCACCCCACGCCGACCAGCCAGTCCACGTACGTCACGCCGGAGGCGAACATCAGCATCGCGACGATCCCGAACGCGCCGACGGGCAGGCTGAGGACGGTGAGCAGGATGCGCGCCCAGTTCCGGCCCGAGCGCAGCTTGGCCGCGGCGAGCACGAACGGCACGGACAGCACCGCGAACCCGAGCGCGAACAGCACCGGCGTCACCCTGGCGGCCACCTCCGCCTCGCCCCTGGTCAGCGCGTCGGGCTCGGCGGCGGAGTCGTGCACGAGGTCGTCGGCGAACGCGTCCAACCCGGTGTAGAACAGGCCGGGCAGCGCGAGCACCACCAGCACCGCGCCCGCGATCCAGCTCCACGAGGCGACGGTCGCGGTGACCGGGCGACGCGGCGCGTACTCGGCCGGGCCGACCGGCGGCATGGGCGCGGGCAGCTGGAAGCCGGGCGGCAGGGGCGTGTTCGACTGCTCCTGCCCCGGCAGCTCCACGTGGTGGAAGGGCGAGGCGAACGGATCCGGTTCCGGCATGGGGTTCTCCGCAGGGGTCAGTGCTGCTTCACCCACTGTGCCGTACCGGGCAGCCAGGTGAACGCCAAACCGACACCGATCAGCAGCAGCGTCACGACGTTCACGGCGCTGGCGCCCGGCAGCACGATCCACAGCACGTGCAGCACGGCCACGCCGGTGAGCACACCGCGTGACCACCGCCTGCCGCGTCGCAGCAGCCACCCGAACAGGCCGTAGCCGATCGTGAAGGCCACCGCCACGACGGTCAGCTGGGCCAGCAGCCCCGGCACCGCCGCCGGGTCGTCGCCCGCGCGGGCGGCGGCCTGCTCGAACTCGTCCCGGCGCAGCCACAGCACCACGTTCTCCAACAGCAGGAACGCGCCGAGGGCGAGCCACACGGCGACCGCGCCGCGCACCACCGCGGGCGGCTGCGCGCTCATCCGGCTCGTTTCACCGAGTCGAAGTAGGCCTTCGAGGCGGGCAGGTACAGGGTCACCACGGCGGCGGCCACGACGAGCACGATGACCAGGCCCACCAGCGAGAACCCGACCAGGTGGTAGAGGAACACCGCCGCGCCGAGCACGGTCAGCGCGATGCGCGCCCAGTTGCGGCCCGCGCGGGCCTTCAGCGCGAAGAACATCATCAGCCCGGCCAGCACCACGCCCATGATCACGAGGAACACCAGGATCGCGGTGACGGTGGACTCCAGCTGCTCCACCGTGATGCCCGGCGTCGGCGGGGCCTTGCGCGCCTCTTCGAGGGCGGTCTCGCGCTGGGTGAGCACGAGCGCGGACGACACGACGAGCAGGATCGCGCTCGCGAGCCAGAGGAAGAAGGACAGGCGGACTTCCTTCGGCTCCGGCACGGCGTGCGCCTGCCCGCCGGATCGGGCCAGCTCCGACTCGCTCAGCGGCGGCGGCGCCGGGGTGTAGGGCTGCTGCGGCGGCGTGTACGGCTGCTGGGGAGGCCGGTTCTCAGGGTCCTGTGGGGTGGTCACGCCTCGAGACGCTAGGGCCCGGTCAAGGTCGTTGTCCACCGCGACAGGCGGTGGGTGCAGACCTGTGACCTGCGACCTCGGGGGTGCGAGGACCGCCAGGTCAGGGGATGCGCGAGCCTGCGGGTCAGGGGATGCGACGGCCGGCGGGTCAGCGGATGCGAGAGCCGGCGGGTCAGGAGCTCCCGGGCGCGGGGCGGGTAGTGAAGTAGCGCGAGACGGAGCTCTGGTACATCAGCACCACGGCGGCCGCGTCGATCAGCATCGTGACCACGCCGAACGCCAGGTCGACGCCGCTGACGGCCAGCCCGAACGCCGCCGCGAAGCCGGACGCGGCCGCGACCAGCCGGACCACGCCGAGGAAGATCCCGACGCCGGCGATGACGGTGAGCACGATCCGCGCCCAGTTGCGGCCGCCGGCCATCCGGTTCGCCAGCAGCGTGTAGACCAGGATCAGGCCGACCGCGATCACCAGCCCGAACACGATGCCGCCGGTCGCGGCGGCGTCCAGGTCGTCCTGGCTCAGGTTCGGCTGCTGCACGCGCAGCTCGCGGATCAGCATCTCGCGGTCGGCGAGCTGCACCATGAACCGGACCACGCCGACCGCGGCGCTGAGGATGAACAGCCAGCGCGCGATGTCGACCAGCTTGGGCGGGGTCGGCTTGGGCGGCTTGGGCGGGGTCGGCCTGTTCAGCGCGTTCGTCATTCCCGGTCCAGCCAACCCGCGGCTTCGACCGCCCAGTAGGTGAGCACGATGTCCGCGCCGGCCCGGCGGATCGACGTGAGCATCTCCAGCACGGTCCGCTCGCGGTCGATCCAGCCGTTGCGGGAGGCGGCCTCGACCATCGCGTACTCGCCGGAGATCTGGTACGCCGCGACCGGGACGTCGGAGACCTCGGCGACGGCCTTGAGGACGTCGAGGTAGGGCAGCGCGGGCTTGACCATGACCATGTCGGCGCCCTCGGCGAGGTCGAGCGCGACCTCGCGCAGCGCTTCCCGGGCGTTGGCCGGATCCTGCTGGTAGGTCTTGCGGTCGCCCTTGAGCTGGGACTCGACCGCGTCGCGGAACGGGCCGTAAAGGGCGGACGCGTACTTGGCGCTGTAGGCGAGGACGCCGGTGTCGGTGTGGCCGGCTTCGTCCAGCGCGGCGCGGATGAACCCGATCTGGCCGTCCATCATGCCGCTCGGGCCGACGACGTGCGCGCCCGCGTCGGCCTGGGCGACGGCCATCTCGCCGTAGACCTCGAGGGTGGCGTCGTTGTCCACGGCGCCGTCGGGGGTGAGGACGCCGCAGTGGCCGTGGTCGGTGAACTCGTCCAGGCAGCAGTCCGACATGAGGACGGTCGAGTCGCCGAGTTCCTGGCGGAGGTCGCGCAGGGCGGCGTTGAGGATGCCGTCCGGGTCGGTCGCGCCGGAGCCGACGGCGTCGCGCTCGGCGGGCACGCCGAACAGCATGATCCCGCCGACCCCGGCCTGTACCGCTTCCGCGGCGGCCTTGCGCAGCGACTCGCGGGTGTGCTGGAAGACGCCCGGCATGCTCTGGATCTCGGTCGGCGCGGACGCGCCTTCCTTGACGAACATGGGCAGCACCAGCTGACGCGGGCGCACGGTGGTCTCGCTGACCAGGCGGCGCATGGCCGGCGTGGTGCGCAGGCGGCGGGGGCGGTGGGATGGGAACACTGCGGCACTTCCCTGGTGGTCGGTCTGCTTTGTCGGTGCCCTGTGGTTCGGTATGCGCAAGGGGTGCTGCGGGTGGGGGTACGCCTGTTTTGTTGTAAGGGTCGGGGCTGGGCCGGTTGGGGCTAGTGCGGTGCGATCGAGCCCAGGTCCGGGTCCGGTCAAGTCCGGGTCCGGGTCCGGTCAAGCCCAAGTCCGGTCAAGTCCGGGCCCGGTTCGGCTCTGGCCGGCTCGATTTGACATGGGGCCCTTACGGGCACCCCAGGCAGGCCGTAGCCGGCAGGCCCGGCGGGGAAAAGCGTCCCGCCAGGCCTGCCGGCT